>JBCNOP010000119.1:0-15285 GCA_039593775.1 Pseudoduganella sp. | reverse complement strand
CCGAGCGCATCGCCACCACCGCTGGAGAATAAGACATGGCTGCTTCGATGCTTGCCGCCACCGTGGCCCTGGCCATCGTCACCCAGGACCAGCTCCCGCTGCGCGCGGCACCGCGGGAGTCAGCCCAGGCCCAGGCCGTGCTGTGGCAGGGCGACGCGCTGGAGGTGCGCGGCAGCCGCGGCGATTTCCTGCAGGTGTACGACCACCGCCGCGAGCGGGCCGGCTATGTGCGCGCGACCCGCGTGCGGCAGGTAGACTTGCAGCCGGCCGCGGCGCCGGAACTGCTGTCGGTGATGCGCTTCCTGCGCGATACTCCGGGCGCGGAGGCGCTGGGCATCAGCTACGGCGCCGCCTACCTGAAGGCCGCTGCGCCGCAAGCGATCGATGCCGAACCGTTTGACGCCATCGGCAGCATGGCGGAACGGTTGGCGGCACGCGCTTCCTCCAAACTCGCGCCGCAGGCTGAGACGGCGCTGGCCGCCCACCTGGAGGTGGTGGCCAGCTATGGCGTGGCGATGCGCAGCTACGAGAACGAAGGCAAGGTTCGGGTGTGCTACGACGGGGATGCTTTCCGCCGTGTGCTGGCTGTGGCGGCAAGTGCCGAGCAACGCTACCGTGCCGCGCTGGCGTTGAGCAATGGTGCTTGCATCGATCCGGCGCTGAATGTTGTGCAGCGCGCTGAGCATGACCGCTGGCGCGCCGACCTGCTCGACAAGGTGGACATGGCGCGCCTGCCGGAACACATGAAGAACCGCATCCACATGCGGCGCGCGGCAGTCTGGTCGAGCGTCGCCTTCCAGCGTGCGCGCAAGGGCGAGGATGCGTCGCAGGCAGCCGGCCGCGCCGAACAAGCGCTGGCTGCAGTCAACAAGTCCGAACTTGCCGACGAGGACAATGCCGCTTATGCGGAGGCGGGAGTGCGAGTCGGAGCCGTGCGTTGGGCGCAGGAGCCGACGCCAACGCCGGCGTCAGGCAAGGCAGCGCCCTTGCTTGCCGTTGCCGCCGCCCCTGGCCGGCCGGGCGAGACCTGCGTCAGCCTGCAGGGTGGCGGCAAGCAGCTCGCGAGCCGATGCACCTGGGGTGTGGCGTGGATGGCCTCCGCGCGCGTGCATCCGCAAAATACGGCGTTGGCGCTCGCAGTGCAGCCGCTCGATGGCTGGCGCGAAATGTGGCTGTTCCGCCGCCAGGGCGACAGCTGGGTGGTGGATGTGCTGCCGCCGGCTTCCAGCGATCCCGATATCGGCTACGCGGAGTTTGCGGGCTGGGTGCCCGGCGCCTCCAAGATGCTGGTGGCCCGGGAAGTGCGTGCCGAGGGCAAGTTCCGCCGCAGCTTCGAGCTGCTGGACATGGCCACGCTGGCGACCGAACGGGGCGCCGACAGGCCGGAATCGCTGTCCACTTTCTACAAGTGGCAGGACCCGGCCTGGAAACGCCAGACAGTCAGCTTGCGCTGATTACTGCGGGCGGTAGGTCACCTTCAGGTTGTAGCTGCCTGCGCTGTAGCCGTTCAACATGACGTAGACATCGCCGTTGGCGGTCACGCTGGTGCTGCAGGTCTCGGTCGCGGTGGAACCGTCGGACTTGCAGCTATAGCTGCTGGTGGTCGGTATGGAGCCCTTGCGCACGTACAGGTCGATATCGCCAGTGCCGGTGGTCTCGGCCTTGAAGGTGCCTACGCCGGCCTTGAACGGCCCGAAGGTCTTCTTCTGGTTCAGCGTCAGGCTGCCGCTGAAATTCTCCACCGTGTCCGGCTTGGTGATGACGGGGCCGTCGCTGCCCAGTTCCACGGCATACGCGGCAGCCAGCTTGGCGAACTTCAGCGCGTGGTCGGCCTGGTTGCCCGAGTTGGCGTAGGTATCGTTGGCGGTATGGATGTAAGGGTTGTCTTCACCCATCAGCGTCTCAAACGGGATCGAAGCCGGGAAGCCCTGGTTCTGCCATGAGGCATGGTCGGAGCAGGCGTAGCCGCAGGAGCTGTAGCCCACTGTGACGGCCGGCTGGTAGGTCGACATCAGGGAAGCCAGGAAGGTATTCTGCTGGCTGTCCGTGTAATCGGTGTAGATCCAGACATCCTTGGCAGAGCCGCGGTAGTTGGTCATGTCGAGCTGCAGCACCCCGACCACATTGATGTTGTTGGCCTTGAAGTTGGCCGCGATGTCCTTCGAACCAAGCAGCCCGGCTTCTTCCGCCGCATAGCCCATGATCTTGATGGTACGGCGTGGCTTGTAGCCGGAGGCGATCATGGCGCGCACCGCTTCAGTCAGGCTGGCGATCCCGGAAGCGTCATCATCGGCGCCGGGCGAGCGTGAAGTCTCGCCATTGCCGCTCATATTGATGCTGTCCAGGTGGCCGCCCATGACAATGACCTCGGAGGCATTGTCGGTGCCCGCGATCGTCATGATGACGGACTTCTGGTTGTAGCCCGAGTGTGTGTACTGGGCCACGCTGATGTCGCTGCGGCCGGCTGCCATGCTGGTCCACTTCTGCGCCAGCCAGTCGGAGGCATTGGCGCCATTGGTGGTGCGGTAGTAGCGGTTTGCAAAATTCGACATGTCGATGATGGTCTGCGCGATATTCGACGCCTGCATCGTTGGCAGGATGCCGTTGACGGTCGTCTGGTTATCGATCGCATAGCTCGGCCGGCTTACTGCCAGCGCAAGCGGCTGCACCGTGCCAGCCTTGGCCAGCGCCTGGCGGCCCTCTTCCTCGCTGGCATGCACAATGAAACCACCGCAGCGCTTCAATTCTTTATGGATGGCGGCCGACAGCTTCAGCATGGTTTCTTCGTCGACCTGCACAAGATGGACTTTCTCTTTGCCCAGGCCTTGCTTGCTCTGCTTCGCAATGGCCTGTGGCGCGGCAGCTTGCAACTTGGCATAAGCGGCATCGCCGAGGGTGATCCAGGTGGTGGGGGCTGCGTTTGCTGCGCTGGCTACAAAGAGTCCTGCGGCCAGTACGACAGGGGTGAATCTCTTCATGTCTGCTCCTTTGCGCAAAAAAAAATGCACCCGGGGCGGGTGCATTTGTCAAAAATCTTAGCAGATTATTGGTTTCGCACGATTGTGTACCAATTTGATTTGTCTCAACTGTCGCAGAAATGCCGCGCACATCATGGAAGCGTGCACTGTTCTTCCGGGGAGGTCGACCATGAAAGCGCAACTGCTGGCCGCATGTGCGGCCATATTCCTGACTGCCTGCAGTGGCAAGGGCAGCAACGGCGGCATGCCGGCACCGCAATATGCTGCTGAAATCACCCGCACCAGCTACGGCGTGGCGCATATCCAGGCCAAGGACTTTGCCGGCGTCGGTTATGGCCTGGCTTATTCCTTCGCTGAAGACAATATCTGCATGCTGGCCGACAGCTTCCTGACGGTACGCGGTGAACGCTCGCGCTACTTTGGCCCGGATGCCCGCGCCACCAAGCCCCTCAATGGCGAGTATGGCGCCGCCCTGGATTTCATGGACTTGCGTAACGAGGACAGCGACTTCTTTTTCAAAGGCTACCTGGATATCGAGAAGCTACGGGCGGGCTATGCCGCCGGTTCCAGCGAAATCCAGCAACTGCTGCGTGGCTACGCCGCCGGCTACAACCGCTACCTGCGCGATCATGGCGCGCGCTTGCCCGAGGCTTGCAGGAACGCTGCCTGGGTCAAGCCGATCGGCATGGACGATGTGATGCTCCTGATTGCGGAGAAGGTGCTGCATGCGACCGGCGAAGTTTTCGCCGCCGAAATCGTGGCGGCTGCACGCGAGGTGAGCGGCAACGTCACGCTGGCGCTGCAGAAAGGACCTCTGGACGCGGCGCCATCCAGTGCCCCTTTCCTTAGGCCGAGCCAGGGTGAGATGGCCAGCAACGCACTGGCAATCGGCAAGGAAGCCAGCAGCAATGGCCGCGGCATCCTGCTTGGGAATCCGCATTATCCCTGGACCAGCACCGACCGTTTCTATCAACTGCATGTCACGGTGCCCGGCAGTTACGATGCGATGGGCGTCAGCCTGGGAGGCCTGCCGCTGGTGGTCATCGGCTTCAACAAGGACCTGGCCTGGACCCATACCGTGACCAAGGCCGTGCACTTCACGACTTTTCGCCTGGCGCGCGACGGCTCCGATCCCATGCGCTATGTGATCGACGGCGTGCCGCAATGGCTGGAGTCCCGCACGGCGGCAATCGACGTGTTGCAGCCGGATGGCAGCTTGCTCAAAAAAAGCAAGGCCTTCTACTTCAGCAAGCTTGGCGCGGTGATGGCGGTTCCGGGCAATCCGCAAGGGCAGGGCGGCTGGCTGGTGCTGGGCGACCCTAACCGCAACAACACCCGATCGATGGAGCAGTGGCTCGCCATCGGCCGTTCCGGCAGCGTACCAGTATTGAAGAGGGAACTGGGGCGGCTGGTCGGCCTGCCCTGGGTGAATACGGTGGCGGCGGACCGGCACGGTGACGCTTTGTACGCAGATGCCAGCGTCGTGCCGCACCAGGCCGCCGATAAATTCGCTGGCGACTGCCTGCTGCTCGCGTCTTTGCTGATGTTCGATGGCTCACGCTCATCTTGCGCCTGGGGGCACGATGACGATGGCACGCCGGACGGCATTTTCGGTAGTGCCAATGCGCCAAGCATGCTGCGCACAGATTACGTAGCAAATTCCAATGACGGCTACTGGGTGACCAATGCGCGGCAACTGCTGACCGGCCCGGCGCCACTTGGGTATTCACCGCTATACGGCCCGGTGGGCGTGGCGCAGCACCTGCGCACGCGCAGCGGCTTTATCGGCATCGAGGACATGCTGGCTGAGCGCGGCCAGGTTGGGCCGCAGGATTTGCAGGCGCTGATGTTCGCTAACCGCGTACTGGCGGCGGAACTGGTGCTGCCGGAGTTGCTCCCGGCCTGCATGGCCAGTACTGACGCCACGTTGCTGAAGGCATGCACGGCGCTGGCCGGGTGGGACCGAAAGGCGGAGCTGGATAGCCGCGGCGCGGTGCTGTTCCGCGAATTCTGGAACAACGCCGCCAGGTTGCCGGGATTATGGTCGCTGGCATTCGACGCGACCGATCCCCTGCATTCACCACGTGGTGTGGCACCGTCGGCGATACCGCCCATGCTGGCGGCGCTGAAGGATGCAGCCGCGCGCCTGCAGCAGCTTGGCGTGCCCTTTGACGGGCGCCTGGGCGACTTCCAGGTAGAACCACGCAACGGCCAGCGCTTCCCCATCCACGGCGCGATCGGGGATATTGATGGCAGTTACAACTCGATCCATATGGTCGGCGTGCTGGGAGCCTCCGGCTACGAGCGCGTCACCTGGGGCACCAGCTATATCCACCTGGTCAGCTTCGACGAGGACGGGCCGCAGGCGCGTGGCCTGCTGGTCTATGGCCAGTCCACCGACCCGCGCTCTGCCCACTATGCCGACCAGCTGCCGCTGTATGCCGAAAAGCGCCTGCCTCTTTTGCCCTTCACCCCAGCCGCAATCGCCGCTGACCCGGGGCGCCGCGTCAGGCAATTGCGAGAATAGTGACGTATTGCAACTCCGCACATCGGGCTTGCCAGTCACCTGCCGTGGGCATACGATTGGTGCATGAGCTCACAGCGCATCCAGCCGCCGGCGCTGCTCTTCATCGAGGGCGACCTCACAATCCGGCGCGTGCAGGAAATGAAAGACGTGCTCCTGGCACGTCTTGCCCAGTCACAGGCGCTGGAAGTGGACCTGGCGGGAGTCACGGAGATCGACACGGCCGGCGTCCAGCTCCTGTTGATGGCGCGCCGCGCTGCGCAAGCGAGCCAGAAGGAGCTGCGGCTGGTCGCGCATAGCCCCGCCGTCGCCTCACTGTTCGAACTACTGCGCATCCAATAGGAAGGCTCCCATGGACCTGGACGAAGGCTTGCAAGCGTTTGTCACCGAGGCGGGAGAACTGCTGTCCGAGATGGAGGCCGGCCTGTTGAAGCTCGGCGAGCCTGCCGAGCGGGCAGAAGCCGTCAATGCCATTTTTCGCGTCGCACATACTATCAAGGGCACAGCGGGCCTGTTTGGCCTGGATTACATCGTACTGTTCACCCATGCAGTAGAAAGCGTGCTGGAAGAAGTGCGCAATGGCGCGCAAGCTCTCGACGACGACCTGGTGGCGCTGCTGCTGGAATGCGCCGACCAGATTGGCGCGATGGTGCGCGATGTCGAGCGGGGGGGCCGGGGCGAGCTGGGAGAACAGTGCCGTTTGCAGCTGGATGCGCTGCATGCCTACCTGGCCCCGGCGCCAGCCTTGGAACCGATGCCAATGCCGGCGGCATTTGGCGACGAAGCCAGCCCCGGCGAAAGCGGCTGCTGGCTGGTATCGCTGGAATTCGGGCGTGACGTCTTCCGGCAGGGCATGGACCCTGCATCCTTTATCGCCTACCTTGGCCGCCTGGGGCGGATCGTAGCGCTGGCGACGGTGGACGGCGGCCTTCCCCCGCCCGAACAAATGGACCCGCAAAGCTGCTACCTTGGCTTCGAAATCGTGCTGGATACCGTGGCCAACGCCGAAGAAATCAGCAAGGTGTTCGAGTTCCTGCATGATGAATGCACTGTGCGCCTGCTGCCGCCCGGCAGCAGTAATGAAGACTTCCAGCGCCTGGCCAACATATTGCCGCTGCACGGCGCCGCAATCGCAGAAGTGCTGCAGGCCAGCGCCCTCGGGACAGTGGTGCCGCCACCAGTTGTAGCGCCGCAAGCCGGCCCCGCTGGCAGCACGGCGCCCGCCCGGCCGCCGGAAAACCGCACCATCCGTGTCGACGCTGACCGCCTCGGCCACCTGATTACCCTGGTGGGGGAGTTGATCATCGCCAGCGCACGCACCCAGATGATCGGCAGCCGTTTCAAGGACACCGGCCTGCAGGACAGTACGTCAGAGCTGGCCGGCCTGGTGGAGCAGGTGCGCGATAGCGCCCTGCAGCTGCGCATGGTGAAGATCGGCGCCACATTCAACCGCTTCCAGCGTGTGGTGCACGACGTGGCGCGCGAAATAGGCAAGGACATTCGCCTGGTACTGAGCGGCGAAGACGTAGAACTGGACAAGACGCTGGTGGAACGCATCGGCGACCCGCTGACCCATCTGGTCCGCAATGCCATCGACCATGGCATCGAAGCGCCAGATGTGCGGCGCCAGCGAGGCAAGCCTTTGCAAGGTACGGTATTCCTGAACGCCTTCCACGACTCTGGCAGCATTGTGATTGAAGTCGGCGACGACGGTGGCGGATTGCAGCGTGAACGCATCATCGCCAGCGCCATTGAGCGTGGCTTGCTCGAGCCGGAACACAAAGCCAGTGACAGCGAAGTGTTCGCACTGATATTCGAGCCGGGTTTTTCGACCGCCAGTGCCGTGACCAGCCTGTCGGGTCGCGGCGTCGGGATGGATGTGGTCAAGCGCAATATCGAGGCGCTGCGCGGCAGCATTACCATCGACAGCGAAGCGGGCCGCGGCACCACCGTGCGCGTGCGCCTGCCGCTGACGCTGGCCATCATGGACTGCATGCTGGTCACGGTTGGCGGCTCGCGCTTCGCCATCCCGCTTGGCACGATAGAAGAATGCGTGGAGTATGAACGCGAAGGCCAGCGCGGTTTTGTCGACTTGCGCGGCGAGGTGCTGCCGACGGCGCCCCTGCGCGAACTGTTCCGCCTGCAAGGCCCTGCACCTCGCCGCGAAAGCGTGCTGGTGGTAAGGCATGCAGGCCAGCGCGCCGGGCTGGTGGTCGATAGTCTGCAAGGGCAATGCCAGGCGGTGATCAAGCCGCTCAGCCCTGTGTTCAGCGGCATCTCCTGCCTGAGCGGGTCGACAGTGCTGGGCAGCGGCGACGTGGCTTTAATCCTGGACGTACCGGCCCTGCTCAAGCAACTGCAGGCAAGGCATGCCGGAAACCTGGCAGCATAGGAGCGAGACAATGCAGCGAAAACTGACGGTTGGTATGCGCCTTGGCATGCTGGTCGGGGTGCTGGTACTGATGATGGCGGGTATTGGCTACGCCGGCATGCGCGGCATGGAATTCAGCAATGCGCGCCTGAAAGCAACCTACGAAGACCGGACGGTGGCTTTGATCTACCTTAGCAAGGTCAATGAATACATGTTGCGAACCCGGCACCGCATGGTGATGACTGCTGCCGCTACCAGCCTGGCGGAGGTTGATGCAGCCCAGCAAGGAGACGCCTCGCACCAGGAATTGATCCGCAAGAACTGGAACGCGTATTTGGCGACTTCCCTTACTGCGGAAGAGCAGGAGTTGATCACGCAGTATACGCTGGCCTGGAACACTTGGCAGGACGTGCGCAGTGCCATTCTCCAGAAGGCGCGTGCCGGCAAGCACAAGGAAGCATTGGAGGATGCGCGCGGCGCCGATGTGCAGTTCAGGGTGGTGTTGGCGGCAATAGCCAAGCTGGTCGAGTTGCAGGAACGGGTGGCGCGCGAGGAGTACGAGTCGGCCAAGGCGCAAACGGCAGCCACCATGCGCATCAACGCCGAGCTGCTGGGCGGCGGCCTGTTGGCCGGTATTGTGTTGTCGGTATGGATGATACGTGGGCTGTTGCGCCAGCTGGGTGGCGAGCCGGATTACGCCGCCCATATTGTGCAGGAGGTCGCGCAAGGTAACCTTGCGGTGCAAATCACGCTGAGGAAAGGCGATAAGGGTAGCCTGCTGGCGACAATGAAGCAGATGGTGGACAAGCTCTCCGGCGTCGCATCGGAGGTGAGCAACGGTGCGCTGGCGCTGGCGGCAGCCTCGGAGGAAGTCAGCGCGACTGCGCAGTCGCTGTCGCAGGCGGCCAGCCAGCAAGCGGCCAGCGTTGAAGAAACCAGCGCCTCGGTGGAGGAGATGAGCGCCTCGATCGGCCAGAACAGGGACAATGCGCGCATTACCGACACTACCGCCGCCAAGGCGGCCGGCGAGGCAGAGGAAAGCGGTGAAGCGGTCCGCAGCACGGTGAGCGCCATGCGCGATATCGCCAAGCGCATCGTGATCATTGACGATATCGCCTACCAGACCAATTTACTGGCGCTGAATGCTGCCATCGAGGCGGCGCGTGCCGGTGAGCACGGGCGAGGCTTCGCCGTGGTAGCGGCGGAAGTGCGCAAGCTGGCCGAGCGCAGCCAGGTGGCGGCGCAGGAAATTGGCGACCTGGCCTGCAGCAGCGTACAGGTGGCGGAACGGGCGGGCGCATTGCTCGATGCCATGGTGCCTGCCATCCAGCAGACTTCGCGCCTGGTGCAGGAGATTGCTGCTGCCTCGATCGAACAAGCCTCGGGGGTCAGCCAGATTAATATGGCGATGGGGCAGCTGAGCCAGACCACGCAGCAGAATGCCGCTGGCGCGGAGGAGTTGGCATCCACTGCCGAAGAAATGAGCAGCCAGGCCGAGGAGTTGCAGCAACTGATACGCTTCTTCCGCGTCGCGCACGATGAGGCGCCGACGCGAAACGTTGAAACGAAGCCTCCCGCCAGCCAGCGCGCCGCGCAGCGGCGCCTGTCCCGGGTACCGATGCTGGATGAAAGCAATTTCACACGATTTTGAGGGCAGGGCATGGAAGCGGAACACCAGTACCTGAGTTTCCGCCTGGGCGAGGAAACGTTCGGGCTGGGCATACTAGCCGTGCGCGAGATCATCGAGTACGGTGGCGTAACCGACGTGCCGATGATGCCGCCCTGCGTGCGCGGCGTGATCAACCTGCGCGGCGCCGTGGTGCCGGTGCTGGACCTGGCCGCCCGTTTCGGGCGCGCTCCTGCCACGATAGGGCGGCGCAGCTGCATCGTCATCGTCGAAAGCGGGGCGCCGCCGGAGCAGCAGGTCCTTGGCCTGCTGGTCGATGCGGTGAACGCGGTGCTCGATATCGAAGCCGCACAAATCGAACCGCCGCCCAGCTTCGGGGCGGGAATGCGCAATGACTTCATCACCGGCATCGGCAAGGCCAATGGAAAGTTCGTCATCCTGGTCAACCTGGAGGCCGTGCTGAATGTGCCGGAGATCGCTGCAATGGCGGGAGATGTGAATTGATGCAGCCAGTCGCTCCCTTGACGGACCACGAGTTCGTTCAATTCCAGCGCTTCATCCATGAAGCGGCCGGGATTTCGCTGTCGGACGCTAAAAAGCCGCTGGTCTCCGGGCGCCTGGCCAAGCGCCTGCACCACCTGCAGTTCAACAGCTATGGCTCGTACTTCCAGTTGATCAGCAGCGGCACGGCCCCCGAGGAAACCCAGGTCGCAATCGACCTGCTGACCACCAACGAAACGTACTTCTTCCGCGAGGCCCGCCATTTCGAGCATCTGCGCACCGTGCTGAAAGAACGCAAGCAGGGTGGCGCGCCGTTCCGGGTCTGGAGCGCGGCTTGCTCAACGGGCGAAGAGCCCTATTCGATCGCCATGGTGCTGGCCGACCTGTTGCCGCCACAGGGCTGGGAAGTGCTGGCCTCCGACATCAGCGCGCGCGTGCTCGAGACGGCGCGCCAGGGCCATTATCCGATGATGCGGGCGGCCCATGTCCCGCCGGAATACCTGCGCCGCTTCTGCCTGAAGGGCATTGACGTTGAAGACGGCACGCTGCTGGTATCTCGCGTGCTGCGCGAATGCGTGGAGTTCTCCCAGATTAACCTGAATGCGGCACGCCTGCCGGCCCTGGGTAAGTTCGACGTGATCTTCCTGCGCAATGTGCTGATCTACTTTGACGGAGAAACCAAGCGCCGGGTGGTGCAGCGCGTGCTGGATTATCTGCGCCCGGGCGGCCACCTCTATATAGGCCACTCGGAGAGCTTGCACGATATGGGCCTGCCGGTGTGCAGTGTAGCGCCGGCCATCTATCGCAAGGAGTGACATGAAAACCGGCGCAGCCCTCGAAGTCTACCTGCTGCCCGGAGAATACTTCGTTGGCGATGCACGTTACCGCATCCGTACTGTGCTGGGTTCCTGCGTTTCGATCACGCTGTGGCACCGTCGCTTGCGCATCGGGGCCATGTCGCACTTCCTGCTGTCGGAACGCGAGTCAGGGGCCGACGGCGAGCCTGCAGCCGGCTTGAGCGGCCGCTATGGCAAGGATGCGATGGAGTTGATGGTGGCGCAGCTCAAGGAGCGCGGCGTGCCAGTGCGCGAATGCGAGGCGAAAGTGTTTGGCGGCGGCACCATGTTTCCGTTGATTGAATCCGGACGGGAAAACGGTGTCGGCCATCGCAACGGGGTAGCTGCAGAAAAGCTGTTGGCGGAATATGGCATTCCCGTCGTGTCGGAAAGCCTGTTTGGCACCGGGCACCGGCATATCCTGTTCGACGTGGCCAGCGGCGATGTATGGGTGCGCCAGGGCGAACTTGGGGAGAAGGGCTGGGCATGAAGCAGATCAAGGTCATGGTAGTGGACGATTCGGCCGTGGTGCGGCAAGTGCTGAGCGGCCTGCTGGGGCGTGAGCCGGACATGCAGGTCACCTATGCCGTGGCCGACCCGATCCTGGCCGGGGAGCGCATGCGCCTGCAATGGCCGGACGTGGTGGTGCTCGATGTCGAGATGCCCCGCATGGATGGCATCACCTTCCTGCGCAAAATCATGGCCGAACGGCCGACGCCCGTTGTAATCTGCTCTTCGCTGACGGAAAAGAGCACACGCATATCTATGGAGGCGCTGGCAGCCGGTGCAGTCGCTGTAGTCGGCAAGCCCAAGCTGGACCTGCGCCAATCGCTGCACGATGGCTGTGACGAGCTGGTAGCCGCTGTGCGCAGTGCCGCCCAGGCCAGGCTGCAGCCCATTACCGCCGGCCGCCCTCCTGCGCCACCCGTCGTACCGTCGGCCAAGCTAAGCGCAGACGCCATCCTGCCCCCGATGGGGGAGAGGGCTTTGCCGGCGCGCGGGAATGGACGAGTGGTGGCCCTGGGCACGTCGACAGGTGGCACGCAAGCACTGGAACGCGTGTTGACCGAGCTGACACCCGCTTCCCCGGGCATCGTCATCGTGCAGCATATGCCGGAGCAGTTCACCGCTGCATTCGCCGAACGCCTGAACGGCTTATGCCAGATCGCCGTCAGGGAGGCGCGCAATAACGACCTGGTCACCCCGGGGCAAGCCCTGATTGCTCCAGGCGGCCGGCATATGCTGCTGCGGCGCGGCCCTTCCCAATATTTCGTCGAAGTGGTCGATGGGCCATTGGTTAACCGGCACCGGCCCTCGGTTGACGTGCTGTTCCGGTCTGTTGCAAAGTGTGCCGGCGCCAGTGCGCTCGGCATTATCATGACCGGCATGGGCGATGACGGTGCAGTCGGCCTGCTGGAAATGCGCCAGGCTGGCGCCCGCACGCTGGCGCAGGACGAGCAGAGTTGCGTGGTGTACGGCATGCCGCGGGAGGCGGTCAAGCGCGGCGCCGCGGAGCGCAGCGTGGCGCTGGATGCAATCAGCCGCGAAATCCTGCAATATGGCGGTGTGGAACGGAGGGTGAATGAAGGACTTTAGCGCAAGCACGGCCTTGATCGTTGAAGACAGCGCAGTGCAACGCGAGCACGTTGCGGCATTGCTGCGCCAGATTGGCTTCGGTACGGTGCTGATCGCGAACGACGGCATCAATGCCTTGCGCACGCTGGAGCAGCGCGCCGCGCCGGTGGACCTGGTGCTGACCGATCTCGATATGCCGGGCATGGATGGCGTGGAGTTGATCCAGCAATTGGCCAAGCGGCGCTGGGCCGCCAACCTGATCGCCGCATCCGCCAACCAACCCCGCCTGATGGAAGCGGCGCGCAGCCTGCCTTCCGGAAGTGCGATGCGCTTGCTGTCCACCATGCCCAAGCCGGTGCGGCTGGAAGCGTTGCAAGGGCTGCTGGATGACGCATCGATGCTGGCGCTGGCTGAGCTGGAGCAGGATGTCGCGCCGGAAGCTCCCAATATCACCGAAATTGAAGCTGGCCTGGCGGCCGAGGAGTTCGTCCCGTTCTATGCACCACGCGTCGCCCTCGATAGCGGCCGGATGGTCGGCATTGCCGTCCAGGGGCATTGGCGCCGCACTGGGCGCCCGCCAATAGATGTCGCCAGCCTCCTTCCGGTATTGGCGGGCGACAGTGAAACCATAGGCGCGATTTTGCTGGCGCTGGCCACCCAGGCTGCGGCCGACCTGCACAGTTGGCAGGAAATGGGGCTGTCGGCGATCAAGCTGTCGCTCCCGCTGCCAGGCGAATTGCTGGAAGACCTGGGGGAACTGGGCCGCCTGGTGGCAGGCATCCAGGCACAAGATGTGAAGCCGGGCAGCGTTTGCTGGGAAATCAGCGAAGCCGTGATTGCGGCTTGCGAGCCGGAATCGCTGCACAATATTGGCCGCCTTAGCTTGCGGGGATACGGAGTCGGCGCAGTTCACTGCGGGCGCTATGAGGCACAGACGCGCGACTTTGCCTGTTTCCCGCTGTCGGAGATTTCGATCGATCCCCTGTTCGTGCACGAGGCGGCCCATCGCAGCCATCGCAGGCCACTATTTGAAAGCCTGCTTGCGATGGCAGGCAAGCTGGGTGTTCCGGTTTGCGCTGACGGCATCGAGAACGTCGAAGACTGGACACTGATGCGTGAAATGGGCTGCAGCACGGGACAGGGGCCTTTGGTTGCCGCTCCCATGGAGGGCCGCGAATTCGTCGAATGGTACAAGGAGAGCCGCCAGCGGCTGCGTGATTGCGCAGGACACCGTCTTAATGACGTGGCGCCTCCAGCGGCAGGGACAGGGTAAAGCAGGTGCCGCAGCCTTCCTCGCTGCGGACAGAAATACGTCCACCCAGGATGTCGGACACAATACTGTGCACAATGTGCAGCCCAAGGCCTGAACCGCCCACGCCCATCTTGGTGGTAAAGAATGGGTCGAAGATGCGCTCCTGGTTGCTAGCGCTGATGCCATTGCCGTTGTCGCGCACATGCAGGGCAATCCAGTCGGTCTTTTCATATTCTGCCACCAGCTCTACCTTGCCTTCACTGCGGCCGTCGAAGGCATGCATCAGGGCGTTGTTGACCAGGTTCGCGATCACCTGGCCGAGGGGGCCGGGGTAGCTGTCCATCATCAGTTCATCCGGGACAGACTGCACTACCTCGAACGGCGTACGCCTGATCGATGGCAGCAGCGTCAATACGTTTCCCGCCACGACCTCGGCCAGCAGGAAAGTGCGGCGCTGGGTGCTGGTCTGGTCCACCGCCACCTGTTTGAAGTTGGTGACCAGGTCGGCGGCGCGTTGCAGGTTGCGCATCAGGATCTCGGTCGTAGTGCAGGCATTATCCAGGTAGCCGACCAGCTCCGAGCGGCGCATGTTTTCGCCCTTGGAGAAGTGCTCGCGGATGTCGCCGGTCTGCGCCTCGAAGGTACTGGCCACCATCAGGCTATTGCCGATCGGGGTATTCAATTCATGGGCAATGCCGGCAACCAGAGAACCGAGTGCCGCCAGCTTTTCATGGTGCACCAGGTCTTCCTGGGCACGGGCCAATGACTGGTAAGCCTGTTTCAACTCATTATTGGCGCGGCGCAGGGCGATGTGGGTATTAATGCGGGCCAGGACTTCTTCGACCTGGAAAGGCTTGGTGATGTAATCGACGCCGCCCACGGCAAAGCCGCTGACAATCTGCTTTGCATCGCTCAGGCCTGTCATGAAGATGACCGGCACGTCGCGTGTATCTGCATCGGACTTAAGGCGGCGGCAAGCCTCGAATCCATCCAGTCCCGGCATGACAATATCGAGGAGGATCAGGTCCGGCTCCGCCAGCGCGGCGCGCATCATGCCCTCCCGCGCGTCGTGGGCCAGCACGACCAGGAAGCCGTGCTGGCTCAAATGATCGAGCAGGGCCAGCAGCAAAGTCGGCGAATCGTCGACGACCAGGACTGTTGGCGGGCGCGCTTGAGCTTGTTTAGATGGCATCCCAAACCTTTTTCACGTGTAGCCCTTGTCAGAGTGAATCTGGCTTGCTATAGTTCTGTCCCTCGCAACGCAGCGCTGACAAATCAGCGAAGCGAAACGAGAAAAAGATGGGGTTGACGAGTTGCACGCTGTACCGCATAATCTCGCTTCTCTGCTGCTGACAAACACAACGCTTTGTCAACGATAAGGCAGCGATCTTTAAAAATCAACAGTCGATAAGTGTGGGCGTTTGACGATATGCCCAGGCCTTCGGGCCTGATGCTCAAAATATACGTTATAACGCTCGCACAAAATTAAACGTAAATCTCGCAAGAGATTTCGTCAGTATTTTGAGTGAGTGACCTCCGATAGCAATATCGGAAAAACAGAGATTGAACTGAAGAGTTTGATCCTGGCTCAGATTGAACGCTGGCGGCATGCTTTACACAT
>JBCNOP010000118.1:0-15317 GCA_039593775.1 Pseudoduganella sp. | reverse complement strand
GAACCGGTGACGTCGGCAGTCAGCTCCTTGCAGCTGCCGCTGGAAGTAATCGCGCCCGAGCCCACCATTTCCAGCATGACTTTCTCGCCATGGCCGGTATTCAGGTTCAGGTCACCGCTGCCATGCACGCCGGCTTCCACATTCTTGTAGCGGCCATTGAAGGTCAGGTTGCCCGAGCCTTGCAGTTGCACGCTCAGGTGTTCGCCGCTGAAGCCATTGACGTTGCTGTCACCGCTGCCATTGACTACCAGCTCGTTCAGGGACGGCAGCACCAGCTCAACTTCAATCGGCCGGCGCGGATGCAGCAACAGGCCTTTGGAGCCGATGCGCAGGGTCGAACCATCCTGTTCGGTGCCAATATTGCCCAGCAAGCGCTGTTCGCCACGCACTTTCAGGGACGGTACATCGCCCTGTTTCAGGCGCAGGTCGATGGGGCCGACCAGTTCCACGTTGGAAATCGTTGCACTGACTTCGCGCACCTCGGTGCGGGCGGCACGGCCGGCCACGCTGGTTGGATTGGCAGCACCCTGGGCGCGCAGCATGCTGTAAGTGACGCCGGTCAGCAGTACCGCCAGCACTACCATGCCGAAGCCGATTTTGAGCAGGGAACGGATGTTCATTGCGTTTCCTTTCAGCGGCCGCGCAGCAGCGAAGCGTTCATCTGGATGTAGCGTTTCAAGCCAATCAGCGAGTAACGTGTGATCACGATGCTGGCGAGGCTCAGCACGATACCTAGCAAGATCAGGCCGATGCCGACTGCCGTTTGCGTGGCGCGCGATTCGTTATCAAGATCGGAAGTGATGCGAACGCCGCCTTCGGCCATGGCTTCTGCGCCTTCCAGCCATTTTTCGGACTTGCTGTCCGCTTCGTCCCATTCCTTGCGCAGCCCGGCTGATGGTTCCTGGAACACGTCGACGCCCTGGTCGCTGATGGAAATCTTGGTCTGCATCCTGGCGTCGGACTGGTCGCCCTCATTGTCGAAAATGACCAGGTGGCGCAAGGGACCGGTCAGGACCAGTTCATTGGCGCCGGCCAGGCCGGTTGCAGTGACGGCAATGCCGCTGATGTAAAAGGCGAAAGCGCTGGCGTAGAGCGACACCAGCAGCGCTGAAAAGACCGCGGCTGGCACCACCATGAAGAGGTTGAAAATGCCGAGGCCAATGAGGGAGAACATCATGCGGGCCAGGTTGGCCGGGTTGCGTTTTTGCTCGAATGCACTGCGATGGGCGTTGGCGCGCAGGGTCATGGCGATTTTGCGCGGGTCGTCCAGCTCGGCGGCGATTTCTTCTTCAGTCTTGCCGGCGCCCAGGCTGTCGATAAAACGCTGCTCGTAATAAGCCATCGTCTTGGCCGCTGTGTCGGGCGGCAAGCCGGCGAGGGCTTTCTTCAGTGCGTCGAGGTACTCGTTCTTGCTCATTGGAAACTCAAGCCTCCTGTTGTTCCATGATTGCACTGTATCGCTGGCACTGGAGGAGCTCGAGCTGTTTACGACAGGATGCAGAAATGGGGGAGCAGGCGACTGAATCGCGGGACAGGCGGAGCATCGGTTTCAGGCCTTCGCGAGCACTTGGGCGGCTTGAACGCCGCTGCGGACGGCCATTTCGAGCGTGGCGGGGTATTCTCCGGCAGTGTAGTCGCCGGCCAGGACCAGGCCTTTTGCTGGCGTTTCATTGGCTGGGCGCTTGAGGCTGGGAGTGCAGGCGTAGGTGGCGCGTTTTTCAGTGATGACCATGGACCATGACGGGGCGGAAAGTTCTGGGCGCTTCAGGTCGGCAGCCAACTGTGTTGCGATCGCCGCCGTCAGCTCGTCTTGCGGCAGGCTGGCTGCGTCGCTTGAGGCGCTGATCACGACGGCGAAAAGGCCGTCCTGTCTGGCATCAAGCTGGCCGCGGTCGAAGACGAACTGGCCCCAGCGCTGGCTTGCCGGATCGTCAAGCAGGGCGTAGAACGGGATCTCCAGGCGCGTGCCGGGGGCGTATTGAAGGTAGCAGGTCGTGATCGGCTCCGGCTCAAACGCCGCGAGTTGTCTCGCGAGTTCGAGAAAACCAGCCGGCTCCCCGGTAGGGTCCTCGGCATCCGCTTCCTGCAGGGCGCTGAGCAGGGCGGCGGTCGCGGTGGCGGGCGTAGCGAGGACGACGCCGTCAAAATTCCCGCTCCAGTTGCCATTGAGGGCAGCGCCGCTGGCCGAGACACTCCACCCGCCGGCTGCGGGGTGGAGGGCGGTGACCTTGGCGCCAACGTGGACAGTGTTGCCTTTGCCCTGCAGCCAGGCAGCGGCTGCATCCGGGAAGAGGGCGGAGAGGTCGGCACGCGGCACCAGCATGTCCGATGCGGCGCGGCGGGCACCAAGGCTGTCGCGCAGCACGGCAAGGAAAATGTTAGCCGACGCCCGCTCCGGTGGCGTGTTCAGCGCAGCAAGGCACAAAGGCCGCCACATCAGCGCCACCAGCCGCGGTGTCTGGTCGAAGCGCTCCAGCAACTCCGCCACGCTGCAGTCATTATTCAAGCGCCAATCCATCCAGCGCGCAGTGGTGGTAAAGCGTGCCAATGCCATTTTGTCGACGCGTTCCAGGCCGCGCGCCCGCAGCAAGGCAACGCCAACATGCAGCGGCGCCGGCAGGCGAGGCGCCACAAAATCCATGCCGCCGCCAGGCGGATACCGCATCTGCAGAGGCAGCGTAAGTACCGCCGACTTCAAATCCACGCCAACCGCGCGCATGATGCGCAGCGATTCAGAATAGGCGCCCAGCATGATGTGCTGGCCATTATCCAGCTCGCGCCCATCGTATGACACGCGGCGCGCCCGGCCTCCCAGGGTGCGGGCCGCCTCGAAAACGGTCACTTGGTGGCCTGAGCGTGACAGTTCAACGGCGGCAGCGAATCCCGCCCAGCCGCCGCCAACTACGGCAAAGTGCTTAGCCACGAACCCAGGTCTTCCACGCCAGCCACAGTTTGCGGATAGGCGTCAGCGAAATGCGCTGTTTGAGGACGTGGTAGCCATCCTCTTCGATTTCGTTCAGCAGGGTGCGGTAAATGGCTGCCATGATCAGCCCCGGACGCTGGGCGCGGCGGTCTTCCTTCGGCAGCAGGGCAAACGCCTCGTCATAAGCCTTTTGCGCACGCGCCACCTGGAATTCCATCAGCTTCGAGAAGTTTTCGGTTTCGCGCGCGTTCAGCAGGTCCGCAGCGGTCACATTGAACTGCTGCAGTTCGTTGACAGGCAAATAGATGCGGCCTTTGCGCGCATCTTCACCCACGTCACGAATGATATTGGTGAGCTGGAAGGCATGCCCCAGCTTTTCGGCGTATCGCAGCGTTTCCGGCCGTGTCACGCCAAAAATCGATGCCGACAGGATGCCGACCACGCTGGCCACATGCCAGCAATACTTCGACAGGCCCGCATAATCAAGGTAGCGGGTCTGGTTCAAGTCCATCTCCATGCCATCGATGATGGCCTGCATATGCTCCTGCTTCAGGTCATACGTCGCGATATGCGGCTGCAAGGCCTGGGTCACGGGGTGCGTCTGCTTGCCCTGGTACATCTGGGCGATCTCATTGCGCCACCAGGTCAGCTTGATGCGCGCCAGCGATTCATCGCTGCACTCATCGACGGTGTCGTCAACTTCGCGGCAGAAGGCATACAGCGCCGTGATGGCGCGGCGGCGCTCCGGCGGCAGGAACAGGAAGCTGTAGTAGAAACTGGAACCGCTGGCGGCGGCCTTCTGCTGGCAGTATTCGTCGGGGGACATGTTGTTATGGCTTGGGTAATGCTGACAAAGGCGCTATTTTATAGTGAAGAAGGCTTCATCCGAAGCGCGCGCCAGAAAACCTTGAACCAATCGCGCTTTTCGAGCTTCGGCCGACGCAGGAAAACGTCATAATCGACTTCCTCGATTGCCTCCAAAATACGCAAGCCGCCCTGGACCACCATGCGCAGTTCCAGGCCGATACGGCCTTTCAGGCGGCAGGCCAGCGGCGCCCCGGAAAGCATCAGGGCGCGGGCGCGCTCGACCTGGAACTTCATCATGGCGCGCCATTTAGCCTTGTTGTCCGGGCGAGCCAGGTGGGCTGGCGACAGGGCGTAGCGCGCCAGGTCTTCCATCGGCAGGTAAATGCGCTCCTTATGCTCGTCGATCGCCACGTCTTGCAGGAAGTTGATGATCTGGAGCGCGGAACAGATGGCGTCCGACTGGCGGATATTCTCCTCGTCGGCCGCGCCGTACAGGTGCAGCATCAACAGGCCGACCGGGTTGGCCGAGCGGGCGCAGTAATCAAGCAGGGATGCATAGTCCTGGTAGCGATGCACCACAATGTCTTGCTTGAAGGCGGACAGCAGGTCGTAAAAAGGACGCAGCGGCAGTTTGTGCTGCTCGATGACGGCAGCGAGCCGCCCGAACATCGGTTCATGGCCTCCCTCGGCGCGCTCAATGCGGCCCAGGGCTTCTTCATAAGCGGTCAGGCCCGCCAGGCGCTGTTCCGGCGTGGCGTCGCCCTCGTCGGCGATGTCGTCGGCGCTGCGCGCAAAGGCGTAAATCGCTTCCACCGCCGGGCGCAATCGGCGCGGCATCAGGATGGAAGCGACAGGGAAGTTCTCGTAATGGTCAACGGACATAGAGGTGCTGTTCTAAATTAATGACGCGAAAGTCATTTGCAAGTTCGGTTGACCCGGATATAATTTTTTCTTACTAAACGGAAAGTCATTTAGTTCCAAACGGGAAATAATAATGGCAAACATATACACCCGGCAATTGCCAGAGATACTGAAAAGGAATTCCATCGTGTTCGTAGCAAAAAAAATACCCCTGGTTGCGGCCTGCGCCTTGCTGCTCGCGGCTTGTTCGAAAGAAGCCCCCAAGACCGAAGATATCCGCCCGGTGCGCGCCATGGTGCTGCAAAGCTCTGACATCGATGTCAACGCCGAATTCTCTGGCGAAGTCCGCTCGCGCGTCGAATCGCGCCTTGGCTTCCGGGTTGGCGGCAAGATTATCTCCCGCAAAGTGGATGTGGGCAGCGTGGTTAAACGCGGCCAGGTGCTGATGGACCTCGATCCGCAGGATTTGAAGCTGTCGCAGGCGCAGTCGATGGCGGCCTTGCGCGCCGCGGAAACTACACGTGACCTGGCCAGCGCCGAATTGAAGCGCTACCAGGAACTGCGCGAGAAGAACTTCGTCAGCCAGGCCATCCTCGATGCCAAGCTGTCGGCTTATAAATCAGCGCAGGCGCAAGTGGATTCGGCGCAGGCGGCATACCGTGGTATGTCCAACCAGGCAGGTTATGCCAGCCTTGAGTCGGACATCGATGGCGTGGTCACTGCAGTCGATGCCGAAGTAGGGCAGGTGGTGTCGCCGGGCACACCCGTCGTACGCGTCGCCAAGACCGATGAAAAGGAAATCGTATTCGGTGTGCCTGAAGACAAGGTTGACACGCTGCGCGCGATTACGGATGTGCATGTGCGGCTGTGGGCAAGCCCGGACAAGGCCGTGCCGGGCAAGATCCGCGAGATTTCGCCGGTGGCAGACCCGTTCACCCGCACCTACGCCTTCCGCGTATCGATTCCATCCAGCCTGTCGGAAGCCAAATTGGGCATGACCGCACTGGTGGCTTTCGCCTCGCGCTCGCCACAACCGCAGATCAAGGTGCCGCTGACGGCGCTGTTCCACGAGAAGTCCGCCACGTCCGTGTGGGTGGTGGAAAACGGCGTCGTGCGCCTGGTGCCGGTGACCGTGACTGGCGTGTCGGGCAATGACCTGGTGCTGGGCAGCGGTGTTAAGGCCGGCCAGACCGTGGTGACTGCCGGCGTCAACCTGCTGAAGCCTGGCCAGAAAGTCACCATCCTCGGAGCTGCTAAATGAAGGGCTTCAACCTCTCGCGCTGGGCGCTCGAGCACATACCGCTCACCCGCTACCTGATTGCGGTGCTGCTGCTGGGCGGCATGCTGGCGTATAAGAACCTGGGGCAGGACGAGGATCCGCCATTTACTTTCCGCTCGATGGTGGTGCAGGCCTTCTGGCCTGGTGCGACGTCGCTGCAGATGGCAGAGCAGGTCACTGACAAGCTGGAAAAGAAGCTGCAGGAAACGCCGTTCATCAATGAGATCACCAGCTATTCAAAACCTGGGCAGACGCTGATCATCCTCAACCTGCGCGAATCGACGCCGCCAAAGGAGGTGTCGCAAGCGTGGTACCAGGTGCGCAAAAAGATTGGCGATATCCGCTCGACACTGCCCTCCGGAGTGCAAGGGCCGGTATTCAACGACGAGTTCGGCGATACCTACGGTTCGATATTTGCGCTGTCCGGCGACGGCTTCACCTACGCGGAGCTGAAAGACTACGCGGACCTGGTGCGCCAGCAACTGCTCGGCGTAAAGAAAGTCTCCAAGGTCGAATTGTTTGGCGTGCAGGACGAGAAGATCAATATCGAGTTCTCGCATAAAAAATTCGCGCAACTGGGCCTGACCATTGAACAGATCGCCAACCAGATCACCACGCAGAACGTGGTTGAAGCAACCGGCGTGGTCGTAACGCCGACCGATAACCTGCAGGTGCGCGTATCCGGCGCGCTGCGCACGGTCAAGGACCTGGAAGATCTGGAGCTGCGTGCCAATAACACCACTTTCCGCCTGGGCGACTTTGCAACCATCAAGCGCGAATACCTTGACCCGCCGCGCGACAAAATGCGCTTTAACGGCAAGGAAGTGATTGGCCTGGGCGTATCGATGGAGAAGGGCGGCAATATCATCCAGATGGGCAAGGAGCTGGAAAAGACCGTCAATGCGATGAAAACCAAGCTGCCGGTCGGTATTGAGCTCGAACGCGTTTCCGACCAGCCGGCTGCAGTGACCGCGTCGGTCGGCGAATTCCTGCATACGCTGATCGAGGCGGTGCTGATCGTGCTGGCGGTGAGCTTCCTCTCGCTCGGCCTGCATACCAAGCCGAAGTTGCGCCTGGATGCACGCCCTGGCCTGGTGGTGGCGCTGACGATCCCGCTGGTGCTGGCCGTGACCTTCCTGTTCATGCGGATCCTTGACATCGACCTCCATAAGATCTCGCTCGGCGCGTTGATCATCGCACTTGGCCTGCTGGTCGACGACGCGATCATCGCGGTCGAAATGATGGTGCGGAAGATGGAAGAGGGCCATTCCAGGCTGGAGGCGGCGACCTTTGCCTATACCTCGACGGCCATGCCAATGCTGACCGGCACCCTGATTACCGTCGCAGGCTTCCTGCCGATTGGCCTTGCGGCATCGGCGGCAGGCGAGTACACCTTCTCGCTGTTCTCGGTGAATGCGATTGCGCTGGTCACGTCGTGGATTGTGGCGGTGATGTTCACGCCCTACATCGGCTTTATCCTGCTCAAGGTCAAGCCGCATTCGGAAGGCGGCGGCCATCATGAACTGTTTGATACGCCGGGCTACCGCAAATTCCGCGCCGTCGTGAACTGGTGCGTGGAATACCGCAAGACCACGATTGTGGCAACGCTGGTGGTGTTCTTCCTTGGCGTATACGGCTTCAAGTTCATCGAGAAGCAGTTCTTCCCCGACTCCAGCCGCCCGGAATTGATGGTGGAGATGTGGTCGCCGGAAGGCACGGCTTTCGCCCAGACTGAACGCCAGGCGAAGAAGTTCGAGGAATTCATCCGCAAAGAGCCGGGTGTGGCCAGCGTAACGACTTACGTCGGCACAGGCAGCCCGCGCTTCTACCTGCCGCTGAACCAGATCTTCCCGCAGACGAACGTATCGCAGACCGTGGTGTTGGCGAAAGACTTGCACTCGCGTGAAGAACTTCGCAAGAAAATCCGCGAAGTGTTCAAGACCGACTTCCCGGAAGTGCGCGGCCGCGTTCAGTTGCTGCCGAACGGCCCGCCAGTGCCGTATCCGGTGCAGTTCCGCGTGACCGGTACGGAAGTCGAAAATGTACGTGCCATTGCCGACCAGGTGAAGGACATCATGCGCGCCAATCCGAACGCGGTGGGCGTCAACGACAACTGGAACGAATCGATCAAGGTGCTGCGCCTCGACCTGGACCAGGACAAGATGCGCGCGCTGGGCGTGACCTCGCAAACCGTGATGCGCGCTGCAAACACGATCCTGTCCGGCACGCCGATCGGCCAGTTCCGCGAAGGCATCCGCCTGATCGACATCCAGGTGCGCCAGCCGCTGGATGAGCGCAGCACCATTGCCGTCCTGAACGACACCTATATTCCGACGAATAGCGGGCGTTCGGTGCCGATCTCGCAACTGGCTCGCGTGCACTTCGTCTGGGAGCCGGGTGTGGTGTGGCGCGAGGGCCGCGAATGGGCAATTACCGTGCAGTCGGACGTAGTGGAGGGCGTGCAAGGCCCCACCGTGTCGGGCCAGATCAATCCGAAACTGGATGAACTGCGCGCCAAACTGCCGCCGGGCTATGAAATCAAGGTGAAGGGCGCCGCTTCGGACAGTAGCGCGGCGGAGGAGTCGATTGCCGCCAACTTGCCGCTGGCTGTGTTCATCATCTTTACCTTGCTGATGCTGCAGCTGCACAGCTTCTCGCGTGCCTTGCTGGTCTTCCTGACCGGCCCGCTCGGCGTGGCGGGGGCAGCGATGGCGCTGCTGGTGATGGGGCGGCCGCTGGGCTTTGTGGCCAACCTGGGCATTATTGCGCTGTTTGGCATGATTATCCGTAACTCGGTGATCCTGGTGGACCAGATTGAGCAGGATATCAAGGCTGGGGTGCCGGCATGGGATGCGATCGTGGAATCGGCCGTGCGCCGTTGCCGCCCGATTATCCTGACTGCGGCTGCGGCGGCGCTGGCCATGATTCCGTTGTCGCGCTCCGTGTTCTGGGGGCCAATGGCGGTGGCGATCATGGGTGGCCTGATTCTGGCTACGGCGCTGACGTTGCTGTTCTTGCCAGCGCTTTATGCAGCGTGGTTCCGGGTGCCAAAGCCAAACCGGTAAACCAGTGTCAGACCCACAGGGTCTGACACCTGGGTTGCCGGTTTTGCCCAAATGTTGCGCATAACGCAAAAAAGCACTACCGCACTCCAGAAACACCGTATAGAATGCCGGGTTGAAGTTGAAAGCCCCGGGCGACCCTGTTTTCACTTAATGGTCGCCCTTTGCTTTTGTGCAAATATGCCGCGAGGATGGCGAAATTGGTAGACGCACCAGGTTTAGGTCCTGACGCCAGCAATGGTGTGGGGGTTCGAGTCCCCCTCCTCGCACCATAAGTACACTTAAATTTTTATTGGACGATTTTTACAATGGCCACTGCAGTTGAAACCCTGGGCAAACTCGAACGCCGCATGACGATTTCCTTCCCACTGTCGGACGTGCGTTCCGAAGTGGAAAAGCGCCTGAAAGTGCAGGCTCGCTCCGCACGTGCTCCTGGCTTCCGTCCAGGTAAAGTGCCAATGAAGATGGTTGCCGCACAATACGGTTACCAGATCGAAACCGAAGTGCTGAACGACAAAGTCGGCCGCGCTTTCAACGATGCTGCCAACGAAAACCAGCTGCGCGTAGCCGGTTTCCCACGCATCGAGCCAAAACAAGACGCACCGGAAGGCCAGCTGTCCTTCGACGCTACCTTCGAAGTGTACCCGGAAGTTGAAGTTGGCGACCTGACCAAGGTCGAAATCGAGACCGTCAAGTCCAACGTGACCGACGTAGAAATCGACAAGACCATCGACATCCTGCGCAAACAGCGCGTGCACTTCCATGTGAAGGGCGAAAAGGGCGAGCACGGCGACGGCGGCGAAGCTATCGCTGCTAACGGCGACCGCGTGACCGTGGACTTCGTCGGCAAGATCGACGGCGTTGAGTTCCCAGGCGGCAAAGCTGAAGGCTACCCGTTCGTACTGGGCGAAGGCCGCATGCTGCCTGAGTTCGAAGCCGCTACCGTCGGCCTGAAAGTTGGCGAATCCAAGACCTTCCCACTGTCGTTCCCAGAGGACTACCATGGCAAGGACGTGGCTGGCAAAACCGCCGAGTTCACCATTACCCTGAAGAACCTGGAATGGGCGCACCTGCCGGAAGTTGACGCTGAATTCGCCAAGTCCCTGGGCGTGGCTGACGGCGACCTGGCCAAAATGCGCGAAGACATCAAAGTGAACCTGGAGCGCGAAGTTGCCGGCCGTGTCAAGGCTCGCAACAAAGAAGCCGTGATGGACACCCTGGTGAAGACCGCAACCCTGGAGGTTCCACAGTCGCTGATCGCGCAAGACACCGAGCGCCTGGCTGAAATGACCCGCCAGGACATGGCTCAGCGCGGCATGAACGTAAAAGATGTACCATTCCCACCAGAGCTGTTCAAGGACAAAGCCGAGCGCCGCGTACGCCTGGGCCTGATCCTGTCCAAGCTGGTGGCTGACCAGAACCTGCAGGCGACCCCTGAGCAGGTGAAGGCACAGATCGAAGACTTCGCGCAAAGCTACGAAGATCCACGCGAAGTGCTGAAGTACTACTACTCCGATCGCCGCCGCCTGGCTGAAGTCGAAGCTCTTGTATTGGAAGAAAACGTCGTTACTTACGTCCTGGGCCTGTGCAAGAACGTCTCGAAAGAAATTCCTTTCGACGAACTCATGGGAAGCGTACAAGCTTAATAGCTTGATATCATTCGACGCCGGCCCCGAGCCGGCGTTGTTTTCAAAGGAATTGGAATGAATCGTAATCCCGCACTCGATACGGAAATGCTCGGCCTGGTGCCGATGGTGATCGAACAAAGCGGCCGCGGTGAGCGCTCGTACGATATCTACTCGCGCCTGCTGAAGGAACGCGTGATCTTCTTGGTCGGTCCGGTCAATGACCAGATGGCCAACCTGATCGTGGCACAGCTGCTGTTCCTGGAAAGCGAAAATCCTGACAAGGACATCTCGCTGTACATCAATTCCCCAGGCGGTTCCGTTTCCGCGGGCCTGGCGATCTACGACACCATGCAGTTCATCAAGCCTGATGTGTCGACCCTGTGCACCGGCATGGCCGCCTCGATGGGCGCCTTCCTGCTGGCCGCAGGCGCCAAGGGCAAGCGTTTCTCGCTGCCGAACAGCCGCATCATGATCCACCAGCCGTCCGGTGGTTCGCAAGGCATGGCGTCGGATATTGAGATCCAGGCGAAAGAGATCCTCTACCTGCGCCACCGCCTGAACAGCATCATGGCAGAACGCACCGGTCAGTCGATCGAACAAATCGCCAAGGATACCGACCGCGACCGCTTCATGTCTTCGGACGAAGCAGCGGAATATGGCCTGATCGACAAAGTCTTGACCAGCCGCGCATAAGCGTCCTTGCAAGTCGACGCCCGGACGCTACAACGTTCGGGCGTTTTGCTTTTATTTCGGGTAGCATGTGGTTGTGCGCAGGATTTCTTGCTTGTGCGCACGGTAAACTTGCACCAAAACTAAAGATTAGTCCCATGTCAGAGAAAAAATCCTCCAGCGGTGAAAAACTCCTTTACTGCTCGTTCTGCGGCAAAAGCCAGCACGAGGTGAAGAAGCTGATTGCCGGCCCGTCCGTCTTCATCTGCGATGAATGCATTGACTTGTGCAATGACATCATCCGCGACGAGACGTCCAGCATCGAATCTGTCACGGGCGCGAAATCGGACCTGCCAACCCCGCAGGAAATCACCGATTTGCTGAACCAGTACGTGATCGGCCAGACGACTGCCAAGCGCATCCTGTCCGTGGCCGTGTACAACCATTACAAGCGCCTGAAGCACCTGGGCAAGAAGGACGACGTCGAACTGGCCAAGTCCAACATCCTGCTGGTGGGCCCGACTGGCTCCGGCAAGACCTTGCTGGCCCAGACCTTGGCGCGCATGCTGAATGTGCCGTTCGTGATCGCCGACGCCACCACGCTGACCGAAGCCGGTTACGTGGGCGAAGACGTAGAAAACATCATCCAGAAGCTGCTGCAGAGCTGCAACTATGATGTTGAGAAGGCACAGCGCGGCATCGTCTACATTGACGAAATCGACAAGATTTCCCGCAAGTCCGACAACCCATCGATCACCCGCGACGTATCGGGTGAGGGCGTGCAGCAGGCGCTGCTGAAGCTGATCGAGGGCACCATGGCTTCCGTGCCTCCGCAAGGCGGCCGCAAGCATCCGAACCAGGACTTCGTGCAGATCGACACGACCAACATCATGTTCATCTGCGGCGGCGCGTTTGACGGCCTGGCCAAGATCATTTCCAACCGTTCCGAAAAGTCCGGCATCGGCTTCTCGGCGGAAGTGAAGAGCAAGGAACAGCGCTCGAACAGCGACCTGATGATGGACGCTGAGCCGGAAGACCTGATCAAGTTCGGCCTGATCCCTGAACTGGTGGGCCGTTTGCCAGTGGTGGCAACCCTGGCTGAGCTGACTGAAGAAGCACTGATTGAAATCCTGGTCGAGCCGAAGAATGCCTTGGTCAAGCAGTACTCCAAGTTGCTGGAAATGGAAGGCGCTGAACTGGAAATCCGTCCTGCCGCACTGCACGCCATCGCCCGCAAGGCGCTGGCACGCAAGACCGGCGCCCGCGGCCTGCGTTCCATCCTGGAACACGCGTTGCTGGACATTATGTTCGACCTGCCAAACCAAACGAACGTCACCAAAGTCGTAATTGATGAAAATACGATCACCAGTGGCGCAAAACCCCTCCTGATTTACCAGGAATCCCCAAAAGCAGCAGGGGAAAACTAAATAGGGTTTTGAATCCCTGAGGCAAGGCGTTACAATCGGTCTCAATAACCAAAACGCCGGCTTCAGTCGAAAAGCCACTCGCGATCACCCGTCGCGCGTGGCTTTTTTTGTTCCGAATTGGCATTTAGTTAGAGTAAAACTGCATTTTCTCAAAGCAAATATAATTGCAGCATAGGGCTTGTGAATCGGCCGCTGGGGCCTATATCAGAACCAAGCTTTTAAAATAAGGTACGCCATGACAACTACCAAATTAACTGAGCAAACTCAACTGCCTCTGTTGCCACTGCGTGATGTCGTTGTCTTCCCGCACATGGTAATCCCGTTGTTCGTTGGCCGACCAAAGTCCATCAAGGCGCTCGAAGCTGCCATGGAGCAGGGTAAGAGCATCATGCTGGCAGCGCAGAAAGCCGCTGCCAAGGACGAACCTTCGCCTTCGGATATCTACGAAATCGGCTGCGTGGCCAACATCCTGCAGATGTTGAAGCTGCCTGACGGCACCGTGAAAGTGCTGGTTGAGGGCGCACAGCGTGCACGCATCAAGAAGATCACCGATAGCCCAACCCATTTCATTGCCGACCTGTTGCCGCTCGAATCCGAGCAGGGCGATGAGTCGGAGATCGAGGCCATGCGCCGCGCGATCGTCCAGCAGTTCGACCAGTACGTCAAACTGAACAAGAAAATCCCGCCCGAGATCCTGGCTTCGCTGTCGGGTATCGACGATGCCGGCCGCCTGGCCGACACGGTGGCGGCGCACCTGCCGCTCAAGCTCGAGCAGAAGCAGGTCATCCTGGAAATCATCGAAGTCTCGAAGCGCCTGGAGCACCTGCTCGGCCAGCTGGAAGGCGAGCTCGATATCCT
Source organism: Pseudoduganella sp. (assembly GCA_039593775.1). Lineage (GTDB taxonomy): Bacteria > Pseudomonadota > Gammaproteobacteria > Burkholderiales > Burkholderiaceae_D > Rugamonas. The sequence continues at coordinate 1,803 of JBCNOP010000118.1, read as the reverse complement.
GCAGGTGGAAAAGCGCATCCGTGGCCGCGTCAAGCGCCAGATGGAGAAGTCGCAGCGCGAGTACTACCTGAACGAACAAGTCAAAGCCATCCAGAAGGAACTGGGCGAGGGCGAAGAGGGCGCCGATATCGACGAACTCGAGAAGAAGGTTGCCGCCGCCAAGATGCCGAAGGAAGCGCTGGAAAAGGCGCAGGCCGAGCTGAAGAAGCTGAAGCTGATGTCGCCGATGTCGGCCGAAGCGACCGTGGTGCGCAACTACATCGACACCCTGGTGTCGCTGCCATGGAAGAAAAAGTCCAAGGTCAACAACGACCTGGCCAACGCCGAGAAAGTGCTCGACCACGACCATTACGGCCTGGAAAAAATCAAGGAACGCATCGTCGAGTACCTGGCAGTCCAGCAGCGCGTGGACAAGCTGAAGGCGCCGATCCTGTGCTTCGTTGGTCCTCCTGGTGTCGGCAAGACCTCGCTCGGCCAGTCGATCGCGAAAGCGACCAACCGCAAATACGTGCGCATGGCCCTCGGCGGCGTGCGCGACGAAGCCGAGATCCGCGGCCACCGCCGTACTTACATCGGCTCGATGCCGGGCAAGGTGCTGCAGTCGCTGTCGAAAGTTGGCGTGCGCAACCCGTTGTTCCTGCTGGACGAAATCGACAAGATGGGCGCGGACTTCCGCGGCGATCCTTCGTCGGCCCTGCTGGAGGTGCTGGATCCTGAACAGAACCACACCTTCTCGGACCACTACATCGAAGTCGACTTCGACCTGTCCGATGTGATGTTCGTTGCGACTTCTAACTCATACAACATCCCGCCGGCACTGCTGGACCGCATGGAAGTGATCCGCCTGTCGGGCTACACGGAAGACGAGAAGACCAACATCTCCTTGCGCTACCTGTTGCCGAAGCAGGTCAAGAACAACGGCCTGAAGGACGAAGAGATCTCCGTCAGCGAAGCAGCGGTGCGCGACATCATCCGCTACTACACCCGCGAAGCCGGCGTGCGTTCGCTGGAGCGTGAAATCTCCAAGATCTGCCGCAAGGTCGTGAAGATGCTGCTGCTGAAGAAGTCGGACAAGAAGGTCAGCGTTACGCCGAAAAACCTCGACAAGTTCCTGGGCGTGCGCCGCTACGATTTCGGCGTGGCAGAGAAGCAGAACCAGATCGGCCAGGTGGTTGGCCTGGCATGGACCGAAGTGGGCGGCGACCTGCTGACCATCGAATCGGTCAGCATGCCTGGCAAGGGCAACGTCATCCGCACCGGTACTTTGGGCGATGTGATGAAGGAGTCGATCGAAGCTGCCCGCACCGTGGTGCGCAGCCGCGCCTCGCGCCTGGGCATCAAGAGCGAGGCCTTCGAGAAGAAGGATATCCACATCCACGTGCCGGAAGGCGCAACGCCGAAGGATGGTCCATCGGCAGGTATCGCGATGACCACGGCGATGGTGTCGACCTTCACCGGCATCCCAGTCCGTGCGGACGTGGCGATGACGGGCGAGATCACGCTGCGCGGCGAAGTGCTGCCGATCGGCGGCCTGAAAGAGAAGCTGCTGGCAGCGCATCGCGGCGGCATCAAGACCGTGCTGATTCCGGAGCAAAACGTGAAAGACCTGGCCGAGATTCCGGACAATGTGAAGAACAAGCTGGAAATCGTGCCGGTACGCTGGATCGACAAAGTGCTGGAAGTCGCGCTGGAACGCCAGCCGGAACCGATCACCGAGCCAGTGGCTCCGGTGGAAGTGCCGGCGGTTGCGGCGGCTGACGGGAGCACTGAAGTAGTTAAACACTAAACCGGTAACCCGGTGTC
>JBCNOP010000117.1:0-15377 GCA_039593775.1 Pseudoduganella sp. | reverse complement strand
TGCCTGGCGCGGGAACACGCTGGCCATGTGCTGCTTTCCGTAGACCTGGTCGCCGATCAGCGAGAAGCCCAGGTGCGCCATGTGCACGCGGATCTGGTGGGTGCGGCCGGTCTCCAGGCGGCACTGCACCAGCGAAACCGGACGGCCATCCAGTACACCCTCGGCCAGGCGCTGGTAATGGGTAATCGCAGGCTTGGAGCCCATGCTGGTCGACACCGCCATTTTCACGCGATCCTTCTGGTCGCGGCCCATGGAGGCATCGATGGTACCGCTCATGCGCGGGGTGCCCCACACGATGCACCAGTAAACACGCTTCACGGTACGGGCTTGCAGCTGGCGCACCAGGTCGGTCTGGGTCGGCAGGTCCTTGCCCACCACCATCAGGCCGCTGGTGTCCTTGTCCAGGCGGTGCACGATGCCGGCGCGCGGCACGCCGCCCAGTTGCGGCCAGCGGAACAGCAGGCCGTTGAGCATGGTGCCGGACCAGTTGCCGGCGCCCGGGTGAACGACCAGGCCAGCCGGCTTATTAATGACCAGCAGGTTGTCGTCTTCATAAACGATATCCAGCGGCACATCTTCCGGGGTAAACGCCACGTCTTCCGGCGCCGGCTGGGGAATGACCAGGATTTTTTCGTCGCCATACACGGTGGCGCGGACTTTGGCCGGCTTGCCATCGACAGTAACATGGCCTTCCTCGATCCAGGACTGCAGGCGGCCGCGCGAAAACTGGGGCACCATGCGTGCCACCACCTTGTCCAGGCGCTCGCCGCAATCGGATTTGCTCAGTTGGAGCTCGATCGGCGCGAGGGGATCGGCCGTTAAATCACCTTCAAAATCGGCGTCAAAATCATTATCAGGCACTTGTTCTGCCGAATTCATCTCAGGTTTCAATATCACAGCATTCCCATCGGCTATAATCAGCCAAGTTTAGTATTTTGGTTAACGATTCCTTGCACATCAACATGCAAAAAAAATTATCAGTAGTTGCAGCAACAGTCGTACTGTTTAGTTTGTCAGCTTGTGGCCTGTTACCAGAACGTGCGGACGAGACTCGAGGCTGGTCCGCAACGAAATTATACTCGGAGGCCAAGGATGAACAGGCTAGCGGCAACTATGAACGTGCCGTCCAGCTCTTCGAACGCCTCGAATCCAGCTACCCGTTCGGTACGTATGCGCAACAGGCGCAGATGGAAATCGCGTATTCCCACTACAAGGCACAAGACCAGGCACAAGCCCTGGCAGCCGTAGAGCGCTTCATCAAGCTGCACCCGAATCACCCGAACGTTGACTACATGTACTACCTGCGTGGCCTGGTGAACTTCAACGATTCGATCGGCCTGCTGAACTTCCTGTACGAGCAGGACCCGGCCGAACGCGACCCGAAAGCAACCCGCGAAGCCTTCGCCGCTTTCAAAGCACTGGTCGAAAAGTTTCCTGATAGCAAATACACGCCTGACGCGATCGATCGCATGAAGTATCTGATCAATGCGATGGCGAAGTATGAAGTCTACGTGGCACGCTATTACTACCGCCGCGGCGCCTACCTGGCAGCGATCAACCGCGCCCAGGGCGTGCTGACAGATTACGCCGATTCGCCATCCATCGAAGAAGCGCTGGCCATCATGTACCGCGGCTACGACAAAATGGGTAACGTGACCCTGCGCGACGATACCAAGCGCGTCTTCGTGAAGAACTTCCCAGACAGCAAGATGCTGGAAGACGACGGCTCCAAGAAAAAGGCCTGGTACAACATCTGGTAATACTTCAAGCGCCTGCCCCGCCGGGCAGGCGCTTTGCCATCATGCTGCGATCTTGCGGCGGAATACCCAGGTAGTATCGTTCGAGGCGTCGGCTTCGAATTTATAGCCATCCACATCGAACTTCTTCAGTTTTACCGGGTCGGTGATGTTATTCACCGCCGCATAACGTGCCAGCATGCCGCGCGCGCGTTTGGCGAAGAAGGAAATGATCTTGTATTTGCCGCCCTTCCAGTCCTCGAACACTGGCGTAATCACCGGCATAGTCAGTTTCTTTGGCTTGACCGACTTGAAATACTCGTCCGAAGCCAGGTTGACCAGCACCGGCGAGCCTTCCTTGTTCAGCGCCTCGGTAATCATGTCGCCCCAGAATTCGTAAAGATTCTTGCCGCGCGGGTTTTGCAGGCGAGTGCCCATTTCCAGGCGGTGCGGGTGGATCAGGTCCAATGGCTTCAGCATGCCGTACAGGCCTGACAGGATGCGGATGCGCGACTGGGTGTAATCGAGCTGCCTGGCCGACATGGAACGCGCGTCGAGGCCGTCGTAAACGTCGCCGTTGAAGGTCATCACTGCCTGGCGGGCCTCGCTGGTATCCTTGGTCCACGATGCGTAGCGCGCCACGTTCAGGGTCGACAAGGCGTCGGACAGGTCCATCAGCTCACCCAGTTCATTTGGCGAAAAACCGCGCAGACGCTCGATCAGCTGCTCCGAATGATCGAGGAACGCAGGCTGCGTTGCGAGTTTGGTGGTTGGCGGGGTTTCCAGGTCAAGACTTTTTGCAGGCGACAGCACAATCAGCATAAGATTCAAAATTCAAAACGAAAAACTTCGACATGATACCTGTTCCACCGCATATTTCACCTAAGCGCATCGTCATCGACACCAATGTCTGCCTCGACCTGTTCGTTTTCCAGGACCCGCGCTGGGCATCCCTGCTGGCGGCGATCGAAAGCGGAGCGGTCGAAGCGATCACCCGCGCCGACTGCCGGGCCGAATACCTGTTCGTCCTGAACTACCCTCACCTGCCGCTCGATGAAAGCACGCGCCCATTGAGCGCGGCCCGCTTCGACCAATACATCAAGGTGGTGCAGCCGCCGGAATCGGGCGCGCGACTGCCGGTATGCACGGACCGCGACGACCAAAAGTTCCTGGAATTGGCGCGCGACGCCCAAGCTGACATTTTGATCACCAAGGACAAGGCCTTGCTCAAGCTGGCCAAGCGGCTGGCCAAAGCCGGCATGTTCAAAGTCATGCTGCCGGAAAAATGGAGCCTGGAAGCTTGACTTTCTAGATTTACCCTCGGGGCAACACTTGTTTTAATCGGCTGCGCTAGAATGGAAAAAATGTCCTTTTCCTAAGCACGATGAAACAACTGACTTCCCGTTTGCCCCACGTCGGTACCACCATCTTCTCGCGCATGTCGGCCTTGGCCGGCCAGTACGGCGCAGTTAACCTGGGCCAGGGCTTCCCTGATTTCGCCTGCGATCCGAAGCTGGTCGACATGGTCACCGTTGCCATGCGCGAGGGTTATAACCAATACCCAACCGGCGTCGGCGCTCTCGAACTGCGCCAGGCCATCGTCGACAAGATCAGCCGCATCTACGGCCACCACTACGACGTCAACACCGAAATCACGGTCACCCCCGGCGCAACCGAAGCGCTGACGACGGCCATCCTGTGCAGTGTTCATCCCGGCGACGAAGTAATCGTGATCGAACCGGCTTATGACAGCTACCTGCCGGCCATCGAACTGGCGGGCGGCGTACCGGTGCTGGTGCAGATGGAAGTCGCACCGCACGGCGGCTTCAGCGTACCGTGGGCGCGTGTGGACGCGGCCGTATCGGAGCGCACCCGCATGATCATCATCAACACGCCACACAATCCAACCGGCAGCGTGCTGCGTGCTGCGGACATGGAAGCGCTGCGCGCAATCGTGCGCGATACCGACATCCTGATCCTGTCCGACGAAGTCTACGAGCACATGGTCTACGACGGCCAGCAGCATGAGTCCATGTGCCGCTATCCGGACCTGGCCGAGCGCTCCTTCGTTGTTTCGAGCTTTGGCAAGACCTATCACGTAACGGGCTGGAAAGTCGGCTATGTCGCCGCACCGGCGATGATGTCGCTGGAATTCCGCAAAGTCCACCAATACAACGTGTTCTCCGTGAACACGCCAATGCAGCACGGGATCGCCAGCTACATGGCCGACCCCTCGCCATATGCCGGCCTGCCCGCCTTCTACCAGCGCAAGCGCGACCTGTTCCGCAAAGGCCTGGAGGGCAGCCGCTTCGAATTGCTGCCGGCAGATGGCACCTACTTCCAGTGCGTACGCTATGACCGCATTTCTTCGCACTCGGAAGCGGAATTCGCGGAATGGCTGACCAGCGAGATCAAGGTTGCCGCTATCCCGGTATCGGCGTTCTACCGCAACGGCAAGGATTCGGGCATTGTGCGCTTCTGCTTTGCCAAGAAAGACGAGACGCTGGCGCTCGCACTGGAGCGACTGGCGCGCGTGTAACACGAGGGGACCTACATGAACCAGTACCTCAACGGCTTGCAGGATCTTGGCATGGAAGGCGGATCACGGCTCGAACCGCCGCCGTCCGTGCTGCATGAACTCAACCTAGCCAACAAGCGCCTGGAAAAGCTGCTGGGGGACTTGCGCAACGAACGCAATGCGGATGCCGACTTGCGCAACATCGCGCGCGAGGTGGTTCGCGCGGTCGAACTGAATCCGGAGATCGCGCTGGCCTGCCTGTTCCTGAACCAGATCGCCGGCACCTATGCGGTGCGCCATTGTATTGAGACCGCCATCGTGGTCATCCTGGTGGCGCGCGGCCTTGGCAAGGCGTCCGACGAAGTGATTTCATTGACGGCGGCAGCGCTGACCATGAATGTCGGCATGCTTCGCCATCACGACAACTTCCAGTGCAAACCGGGCTCGCTGAACAGCGAAGAAATGGCGATCGTGCGCCGCCATCCTGAAGACAGCGCGGAAATGCTGAAGTACGCGGGCGTCGAAGACGACGAGTGGATCTCCTGCGTCCTGATGCACCATGAGAATGACGACGGCAGCGGCTACCCGGCCGGCATGACGCGCGAACAGATCACGCACAACGCACGCTTGCTAAGCCTGGCCGACCGCTACTGCGCCCGCGTCTCGGCGCGCAACTACCGCTGTTCGATGCTGCCGGACGAGGCGCTCGAAAAACTCCTGCACGACCCTTTGCATCCAGCTGATCCCGCCCTGCAGGAACAATTCCACCGCCAGGTCGGCAAGTACCCGCCCGGCGTGCTGGTGCGCCTCGCAAACGGCGAGTTGGGCGTCGTGACCGCGCGCGACAGCGGCGATGGCGTGCTGGAGGTCCACTGCATGCGCGACGGAGCGGGCAAGCCCCTGCCAACCTCCATGCACCGCCGCACCGACCAGCCGGAATGCTCGATCGTCGAAGCGCTGACCGAGGACCAGGCAGACCTGCGCTTCAGCATGAAGCAGATCTGGGGCGCGCAGGCAGCGCTATAGTTTGAATATGACCCTGCCAGATCTGGATGCTGAATTTTTGAAGCTGGAAGACTTCCTTGTTGCCGATGACAAGTCCGCAATTGCCGATCAATTGCGTTCGCTTGCTCTCAACGGCCATGAGTTCCAATACTCGGAAATTGCGGAACTCTACGAAGGCGGAAATGACCGCATCGTCCCAAGACTTGACCTGGCCTTCGAGTGGTATCGGAAAAGCGCTTATGAAGCGAACGAAGGCACAGGGTTCTTTGGCTTAGCGCGGTTTTACTTCAACGGACTGCACGTCGACAAGGACAGGGCTCATTCCCTGGAGCTGTTCCACCGGGCATACGAACTCGGCTCAACCGAAGCAGGTGTGGTGCTTGGATACTGTTATCTAGTCGGCTCCGGAACTTCCAAAGACCTGAAACGGGCGGAAGAATTTTCCCTGGCCGCAGTACGCGATGGATACCCCGTCGCGAGTTATTTCCTTGCGAAAGTTCAGTACGCCCGCAGGCACTACTTCAAAGCATTGAAGTCGTGGTGGAAGTGCATTTCTGATACCAGGCGATTGACCATTCAATCGCCCTCCCATAGAAACCTGTACCTGCTGCACGGCGCCTGGAAATTGTAAGTCCCGGCCGACATTGGGGTTAATTGTGAAATTGAAATCTGGTGCTCGCGCACTATTCGCTTGCTTCGCTTTGGCACTTGCCATTACCGCCTTCGTTATTTGGGCGAAGACAGAGTACGGCCAGCCAGCGGCTGTATCCGTGGCCAAGGACTTTTTAACCAGGATGCAGCGTGGTGATTTGGAAAGCGCTTTTGAGTTGACAACCAAGAGCGGCTATGTCGGAAGGACCCCTGCCGATCTGTACGCGTTCGCCCAGCGCCACACCTGCATGAGCGGCCAGCTTGTCTGGACCGCCCCGCCCCAGACTAATGGAAACCGGTTGCGGCGGCTCATTCGGGGGCAAAAAGTCGACATGGACGAAGTGCACGTAGAGTTTCAGGGCACTTGTTTACTGAGCGTCAGGCTGCGTCGAACTTCGGACAACAACTGGCGGGTCTACTACTTTGCCAGCCATGCCGGATAGCCAGCCTGTTCTAGTTCAGCTGCTGCAACCGGCGTTCAACAAAGGCCTGTAATTCCGGCGCCAGTCGGCCGCTCTCGGCGGCGCGCTGGAACGCGGCTTTTCCTTCGGCGTTGCGCTTCTCGCCTTGCAGCGAGATGCCCAATCCCATCCACCATACCGCGTTGTCTGGCTGCAGTCGCACTGCCGCCTGGTAGTGCTCGATCGCATCGCTGTGGCGGTTTGCACGTTGCAGGATGCTGGCGATCATGGCGCGATATTCTGCGTTCGACTCTGCGTATGGCAGGCTGCGCTGCAGCGTATCCAGTGCATCGCCCCCGTTTTCGAGCTGCAGGCGCGCAAGCAACATCGCCATGGCCGGCTGTTCCGGATTCAACGACAGGCCGCGTCGCAAATGTCGCATCGCATCGGCTTGCTGGCCAGTTTCCACCAGCACCCCGACCAGCGTCTCGCGCGCAGCCAGGTAGCGCTGGTCCATGTCGAGCGCCGCCTCCAGGTCCACAATTGCTTCTGCAACGCGCCCGCGCGCGAGCTTGTCCTGAGCACGCCGGAACAAGGCCGTGGCAGATGCCTGAGCGCCTGTCTCCTGCGATGCTGGTGTCACCGCTCCGCCAGGATTGACTGCAGCGCGCAGCGGCAAGGCGCCCGCCGCCCTTTCAGCGCCGTCTTTCGTCCGGGCCGGAGCCTTGGTGCCAGGACTGCCGGCTGCGCGCTTTTCCGGGGCCGTGCCAGTTGCCTTGGCAGGCTCTGATCCAACCGCCGCCACGACATCCGCTGCGACTTGCCCTGCAGGCGGCGGCGCCACCGCCGCCGCATTCTGGGACGGCAGTTGCAAACCATCGACCATCTGTTCCGGCGGTGTCACCTGCGGTTTCTCCGCAACTTGCGCCTGCCGGATAACGCCCGACGCCGGCGTGCTGGCCGCGTCCACAGGCCCACTGCGCAGGTAACGCCAGCCGGCAAACCCGGCCAGGCCCGCGACCGCAAGCACTCCCGCAACCGCCAGCACGGCAATGCGGTTGCGCGAGGTCTCGTACCGAACCGCCTGCACGGAATTCGAAAGGCCACTCCCTTGCGGAGCGCTGCCCCTGGCGTCCAGGTCCTGCAGCATTTTGTTGATCAGGCTCATAAGCTCAAACGATAAGACAGCAATGCGCCCGCAGCAGCCAGCGCCGCCAAGGCAAGCCCCGTGGCGAGCCACGGCCATTGGCGCTGGTTCGCCACTGCAGTATCCCTGGCGGCCAGCCTGACGTGGTGCGTGTCGATGCGCTGGCGGCCTTCGCCATAAGCGACCAGCATGGCCTTGTGCGCAATAATGTTAACCAGGCGCGGAATGCCACGGCTGGCTGCGAACAGCTTGCGCACCGCTCCTTTACTAAAGAGGCGTGCTCCAGTAAAACCCGCCACCCGCAGCCGGTGTGCCAGGTAGTACTCCATGTCATCGCGCGTCAGGCCGCCGAGGTCGTGCTGGAACGTGATGCGCTGCGCCAGCTGGCGGATCGACTGCGCCTGCAGGTGCTCGTTGAGTTCCGGTTGGCCGAACAGCACGATCTGCAGCAGCTTGCGCTTTTCCGTTTCCAGGTTGGTCAGCAGGCGCAGCGCTTCCAGGCTTTCGCGTGGAATGGTCTGCGCCTCGTCTACGCACAGCACAACGCGCTTGCCTTGCGCCGCCAGTTCCAGCAAACGCGCAGTGAGCGACTTCAATAACTGGTGCTGGTCGACGTCGCTCGCCAGCGGCAACTCCAGTTCGTCTGCCAGGGCCAGCATCAGGGTGCGCGGCTCAAGCAGCGGGTTGGGCAGGTAGGCCGTGACGAAATCGTCGCCCAGCGTCTTCATGAACGTCCGGCACAGCAGGGTCTTCCCGGTGCCGACTTCGCCCGTGATCTTGATGAATCCTTCGCCGCTGCGCGCGGCAACGAGCAAGGTGTTCAGCGCTTCCTGCGAGTGCGGGCTCTTGAAGAAAAAGCTGGTGTCCGGCGTAATGCCGAACGGCGCCTCGCGCAAGCCGAAGTGGCTCTCGTACATGATCAGCGGCGCCCCGTCGTTTGCTTCGGGTCCAGAAGCTCGATGCGGCGGCTGCTTTCCATCAGGTCCTGGCTCCAGTCGCTGGCAGTGTCGACAATGGTGGGCTTGATCAGGACCACCAGCTCGCGCTTCTGGATGGTGTCGGCAGTGCTGCGGAACAGGCTGCCGAACCCGGGAATGCGGCCGACCACCGGGATCTGCGAGCGGTCGGCACTGGTGGACTGGCGCATCAGGCCGCCGATCGCCACCACGCTGCCGTTCTCGCCGCGCACCATGCTGTCCATTTCCGACGTGGCCGATGCCGCCAGCGGCAGGTTCAGGCTGCCGGCATTGCCCAGGTTGATACTCTTGTTCACTGTCGAGACCTGGCTCACCGACGGGTGCACGTGCAGGATGATGTTGCCTTTTTCATCGATCTGTGGCGTCACGTCCAGCACTACGCCGGAGAAGAATGGCTGCAGCGTGACGTTCGGCGAAACCGTGCCATTGCCGGTCGCATTGGTATTGGTGGTGGTGCTGACCCCGGTGACGAAGAATTCGTCGGTGCCGATCTTCAGCACGGCCTTCTGGTTGTTCAGGGTGGCGATACGCGGACTCGACAGCACATGCACCGTACCTTGCGACTCAAGGAAGGAAATCAGCGCGGCGAAATTGGAGTTCTGGAACGCCAGCCCGAACAGCGTGCCGGGCGCATTGGTCGCTGCTGCCAACGCGCTGCCAGGCGTGCCCAGCAAGCCACCCGGCTGGCCCATCAAGGAAGTGGCGCCATTGATGCGCGGGGCCAGCGCCGTGCCGGGGCCGACCATGCCGGCAGAAATGCGCGAGCCAAAGGCAGCCCAGTTGATGCCGGACTGCGCCTGTTCGCTCAGCTCCACTTCCAGGATTTTTGCCTCCAGGATCACCTGGCGCGCCACCGCCAGCTGGGTGGCTTTCAGGTAGCGGTCGACGTTGCGCAAGTCTTCCGGCATGCCCCGGATCACTACCAGGCCCGATTGCGGGCTGATGACGACGGCGCGCCCATCCTTGCCGGCGCCGACAATCGCTTCCAGCGACAGCTTCAGCTCGGCCCAGAAATCGGACTCCGAGCGCGTGGTGACGTTGGCCGCTTCATCGAGCACATTGGCATTGGGGGAATTCGGGTCGCCGTTATTGCTGTTGCGGTTCTGGCGATTGTTATTGCCGGCGTCGCCGTTATTGTTGTTGTTATTGTTGTTGCCGGCATTCTGCACCGAGGTCGACGTCACGCGCAGGTTCGACGAGCCGCGGCGCGACCCGGTCAGGTAATTGACCTGGAACATCCGGCTTTGCATCGTCAGCGGCTTGATCGTGATGCGCGTGCCCTCGATCCGGTAGTCGTAGCCATACATCTCGCGCACGGCCTCCAGTGCCTCCGCGATCGTCACGTCCTTCAGGTTGGCGGTGATGTTGCCGCTGACTTCCGGGTGCACCAGCATGTTGTAGCGCGTGCCCGCCACCAGCGAATTGAAGAACTGGTTCGCCGGCACGTCGTTGAAGGCGACATTGAAGCGTTCCTCGAGCACCGGACGCGCCTTGGGCAGCTGCCCTGCCAGTTGTTCGGCCGACGGCAGCAAGGCGTCGGACACCTGGCGCGGCACCGGCGCCGCGGCCGCCGACTGCGCAGCGGCTTTCACTTCGTTGCTGATGTTGCTGTAGGTATCGCGTATCGGCGTTTGCGTGCACGCCGCCAGCATCGCGAAGGCGCCGCTGCCCACCGCCAGCCGGCAAAATTGTGAAGCTTTCGAGATGCTTGTTTTCTCTGTCATGGCTGTCGCGCCTTATCCTGTCCCGATGATACCAATTTCAATACTTGTTTTTGCTTCCCGCGTTGCAGGACCACGGCACTCTCGCGCACCTCAACCAGAACGGCGCCGCCCACCTTCCCTCCCAGCGGGACAATCGCGCCGTCGATCACCGCCAGCCTGCGCCCGCCAGGGCGGCGCGCCACCAGCACCGACTGCAACTGCGGGCCCGCTGCCGCCACCGCCACGGCCGGACCGCTGCGCTCGCCTTGTGGCGCCAGCACTTCGGGCGGCGGCCGGGTCGGATCGGGCAGCGCGTTTTGCGCCAGTACCGGCGTTGCGGCAATGACCGCCAGGGCGGCCAGGATCTTTCTCATAGCTGCACCCAAGTTTCGTCGAGGCTCAATGTGTACACCGTCAATGTCAGGCTGGTTTCAGGGTGCTTGATGACGCTCAGGCGCGCGCTGCCCCATATCAGGCGCGGTGAAACCTTTTCCAGCGCCGCCATATAGTTCAACAGGTCGGCATAGCTGCCCTGCACCACCAGTTCGACCCCATGGCGGTACAGGATCGCCGGCGCCTGGCTGGACGGCTGCGGCGCGGCGCCCGAGGCAGGCGGGCCTGCCGGTTCGAATTGGCCATCGCGCAGGCCGCTGGCCGGCAAGGTCTTCATGCCCACCACTTTCAGCCCCGGATGCCCGGCCAGCATGTGCTGCAGCATCGGGACAATGCGTTGCGGCTGCACCATGCCCTGCTTGCGATTCAGCAAGTCGTCGCTGGTCGCGCGCGTCTCCTGCTGCACCGCTGCCAGGCGGCGCCGCATGGTAGCGTTCGGGTCCGACGCATAAGCCTTGAGCGTGGCAGCAATTTCTTTATCCAACGTGTCGGTTTGCGATTGGCCCTGCTGGATGGCGGCACGCAGGGACTGGCGTTCCGCCAGCAAGGGGCCCAATTTGCCGAACCATGCCACGGCTGCGATCAGCAGGATTCCCGCTGCGAACAGCGCCGCACGCTGCGGCAGCGGCAAGCCGTCGATGCGCTGTTCCAGTTTCAGCAGCGCGGCCTTCATGGCGCCCCCCCGCCTGGCACGGCAGCTGTACTGCGCAACCGGAATTCGAGAAAACGCGCCTGCGGCGCTTCGACCGGTGCGGCTGCTGCCGCCAGCGCATTAGCCGCCCCGCCTGCTACTGCGGGCAGCGCACTAAGCGGCACCTGCCCTGCCGCTGCGGCGACTGGCGGCTGTAGCGCCGCGGGTCCCATTTCCAGGGTCTGGAAAGACTTGCCGCGCAAGACAGGTTCGCTGCCAAGACGCGACAAGTAAGCTGGCACCAGTGCCGCCTGCAGCACCCTGCCCTGCATGCTCACGTCGCGCCGCTCGCCTTCCACCGCCACTTCCGTCAGCCACAAGCCGCTGACGCTCTGGCGTGCCAGCGCGCGGAAATATTCCGAAAAGCCCTGCGCGCCTTCGCCTTCGGCCTGGCGCAGCATCTGCATTGCCTGCTGCAGCGATTTGAGCCGCGCTTCCTTGCTTTCAAGTTCCGCCTTCAGCAACGGATCGCTGGGGCGCGGCGCAAACTCCGCCGCCACGGCTTGAACGCGCGCCTGCCGCTCTTTCAAGCTGGCCTCCTGCAGCGACGCCTGGTTGCGCAAGGGCTGCAATTGCCGGTCCGCGAACACCGTAATCGCGATGGTGCCCGCCCCCATGGCCAGCAGCGCGATCACCATGCCGCGCGCAGCGAGGCTGTGGCGCTGCCGCATGAAGATCGGGTTGAACAGGTTGATCTGCTGGCTCATGGCGCGATCACTTCCTGGCGCAAGGCTGCGCCGAGGGCGAAGAAATAATGTGCCTGCCGCGCGCTATCCTGCAATTCAGGCACGGCGGACAGGTCGATGACTTCCGCCAGGTTGCATTGCACCACAGGCATGTACATATTCGACGACAGGTAATTCAGCAGCGACTCGCCGCAGCCGGGGGCCAGGGCCATCCGGGAAATGGAAACAAAGCCGAACTGCCGCTCGAAGTGGTCCAGTGAACGCTGGATTTCAAGCATCAGGCGGTCCAGCGCTGCATGCCGGCGGTCGGCATCGCCCTCATCCAGCAGGGCCGGCGTGACATCGATGCGGCGCGCCAGGTAAAGCTCGCCCTGGTAGGTAACGGTCAGCAGGCCACCGTGTGGGCCGATCGACAGCATGGCCAGCCCGCGCCCATCCTCTTCCAGCAAAGCCGAGACATTGCGCTGCGCGGTCTCGGGGATGTCGATCACTTCCAGGTTGATGCCGGCGCCAAAGAACAGTTCCTGGCGCTGGCGGATAATGCTGTTGCGCGCCGCCACCACGAACATGCTCGGGGTGCGGCCGCTGGCCCGCTCAACCGGAATTGCCATCACGTCGAAAGTCGCATCGTCGACATGGAAGTCCAGCATGTCCTTCATGCGCCAGCGCACTGCTGTTTTCAGTTCATCCTGGGGAACGTTGGGTGCCTCAAGCGTCAACAGCTGGTATTCGCTGGGCTCGAGCAGCGTACTGCAGCGGAAGCGCTCGGCATTGCGCGAGCGCGCGGCACGCGCCAAGGCGTCTTGCGCGCCTTGGCCTTCCAATCCCGCCTCCACGCAGCCAAGCACGACGGGCGTGCTGGCGCCGTGCCGGCGTATCGTTGTCAAAGCCATGCCCTGGGGCATAGGCGCAAACACCAGCCAGGCGTCTTTTTCCTTTTTAGCTTTCGAAAAGAATCGCATTCGCCCCGTCTTCAATCTTTTAATTGAAGAAACAAACGTAATTGTTTGATTAATATGCCATATTTTGCCATTGTTCAGCCCCGGTGTCAGTACAATTCCCTTATATAGGTGACAGGTGTGTTGCGATAAATGCCAAATGTCGCCCTGCCCACCGTGCTGGGCAGCCATTCCGGCGCGAGCACTGGATCGAAGTAGTAATCCGTCGTGCCGTTGTTCCCGGCGCCCGGAGCCTTCAGCAGGAAGCGCGCCTGGCCGCTGCTGATCGAGCGCAGCGCAGTCGAGGTCGCGCCCAGCACTGTTTTGCAGCTGGTGCCGGCCAGCAGGTTCTTCTTGCAATTGGTGAATTTCAGCAAAGCGGGATTGACCACGTCGGCCATCGAATCGCCGGCGCTGGTGGCCCAGCGCGTGCCGTTCCAGTATTGCACGCTGGCGTTGACCGGCTGGTACTGCAGCTCCGAGCCGAACAGGTTAGGCAGTTGCAGGCGCGCGTTGGCCACGACAACCTGGCCCTCGACCAGCTCGCGCGCCGCATTGTAGCCGTACAGCGAGCTGACGCCGTCGGCGTCGGTGGCGCGCACATAGACCAGCACCGGCGCCTGGCGTCCGGCGTTTGCCGTGCCGGTGATCGAATACGGGTTCGCCAGCTTGTAGTCCAGCGACAGTGACAAGGTCCCGTCGTCATTGTCGAAATCGAGGTCGCCGCTGTCTTTCACCATCGCCGCTTTCTTGTCGCGCCGCAGCGAATTGTCGGGCGCGCTGGCGCCGAAGACCAGGGCCGGGCACACGCCCCCGCTGGGCGGCGCCAGGGTCTGGTTGCGCGCACCGCACATGTACAGGGCCTTGGAGAACGCACCGCGGTAATTTTTCAGCAGGTTGCCATCCACGTCGTGCGCCGTGACCGTGGTGGCAAACGGCAGTCCCGAATACACCATGCCGCCGGTGGCGGAGCACGGCACGTCGGCCGGGCAAGGCAGGATGGGGCCGAGTGCGTCCGGCGCTTCGAGTTTGGTATTGAAGTGATCGGGCACGAAACGCCCGATATTGGTGGTGGCCGGACTGATGCTGCCGCTGCCAAGGTAGTCGTTGCCGGCCAGGGTCGCCTTCACGGTGACGATCCCCACTTCAGGATAATTGAAGGTGCCGCTCGAGCGGCCAAGCGAGAATGGATTGAGGCTGCCCTCGAGCGCCGGCCGCGCCACCATGTCGGCAAAGCTCAGCCCGTCGCTTGGGTTCGGATCGAAATCCACGCTGCGTGGAGACAGCTCGTTGCCGAAGTTCTGCGCGAAGTACTTGGTGCCGCTGGTCTTGTCGCGGGTGCGCACGCCCACCCGTATCGTGAACGGCTCGCCGGCAGCGGCGAACCTGGCGCCGGTGGCACTGCTGGCGCCTGGATTGTCGGTGCGGGTCCCGTCCGCAGCAGTCTTGAAGACTTCCATCTCCAGCATATAGGGTCGCATGACCACCGGCCCGCTGGCCCCGGTCTTGCCGGTGGAATCCTGCATGAACAGCTTGATGCGCCCGACATCAAAGTAATTGAACGTCAGCGGGCTGCTGATGCTCGCCTGGTTGGCATCGACCACCAGGGCGCGATAGGCCGACCATTGCGTTCCGCTCGGTGTCGCGCTGTTCTCCGCGCATTTCGGCAGCAGCGAGGCACGGTCGGGGAAGGAAGCGAATTCCGAAGATGCCTTGGCCGGGTTCTGGCAAGACATGCCAAAGCGCATCGACACTGTGGTCGGCAAGGTAGTGCTGGGCGCCGTTGGCACGCCGGAAGAATTGACCAGCGTGATATACACGGGGATGTCGTCGCCGGCGACCACGCTCTTCCAGTCGATGAACAGGCACTGGCCGGTACTGCCGAACGCCACGCCCTTGGTGCATTTCGATTGCGTAAACACATAAGGCGCCACATCCACTGATGCGGTGTCGGTGGCGCTGTTATTCGACATCTGATTGTCGAATTCGCTGCCGCTGACGGTGACTGTGTTGCTGAGCGAATTGGTCACGGCGTTGACCATGACGGTCAGCTGCAATGGCGGCGCACTGGCGCCCACGTCCAGCGGCGTGTTGTAGTTGCAGGTGACTTTCTGGGCTGACTGGGCGCAGGTCCAGCCGTCGCCGCCCGCATACACCAGGCTTACTTGCGGTGGCAGGGTATCGACCACCTGCACGGTGCCCGGCTCCGCCGCTGGCCCGTAATTGGTCACGTTCACCGTGTACACCATGGTTTGGCCGAGCGTCGGCGCCTGGTCGCGGGAAATGGTGATGCCGAGATCGGTCACCGGCGTATTCGGCACCGCGATGACTTCCGCACTCAGCAGCACCAAGTCCTGGTCCGAGCGGTACACCGTAGTGGCGCTGGTCTGGCCGGCCTGGATCACCGGACTGCTGACCGTGTACGAATCGTAGTCAATGCCATAGGAAGCCGAATCGGTGCCGGCAATGGTGCTGACCGAGTTGAACTGGTTGCCGGGCGGATTGACGCTATTCGACATCGAATAGCCGTT
>JBCNOP010000116.1:0-15537 GCA_039593775.1 Pseudoduganella sp. | reverse complement strand
GTAACTATTCGCGATGCTTCTTCGACGGGTATCGAAATTGCCGACAGTCTATGGACCGCTGCAAGTGGCTTGGCGGCACGATTGCGTAACGTGAAAGCCCAATCTAGACGGTTAAGCAAGTGCGTGTACTGCACACCAACGGCAGGGACAGCCGCACGGCGATTCTGACTTCGATGGCGGGAAATGGTAAAATAGTTGCTGTGATGGATCAAACGGTAGCTGGAAGGGTTGCAGCAACATAAGTATTTGATTCTAAAGATGGCAAACGGCCTGCAAAGCCGTGTACGCCGGTTCGATTCCGGCCCTCGCCTCCAAACAAATCAAGCACTTAGCTTGCGAAAAGCCGGGAACTTCCCGGCTTTTTTGCGCTCAAAGTCCCTCAACACCGCTCAGTGCTACCCCGTTAGGGTAGCGCCGCTACCCTGCGACGGCCAAGTTTGTCCGTCTACGTGGGTAAGCCGTCTATGCATTAGGTGGCACGTTTGCGAGAGGAGGTGAACATGCCCGTTGTACGATTGAGGAATGGCAAATACGACCTGCGCGTGAAGGATAAGCTGCTTCCCAAAGCGTTCACCGCCACGTTTATTGGATGAGGTGGGGGCGCGCACGAATATAAGTGTTTTCGAAAAAGAGATATGAGATATATAACCTACTCGCCAGACCGTGGTTGGCTGATGGATGATTACTTCAGCTACTTGAAGCTAAACCGTACGAAGTTTCCCGATGGCGTTTTTGAGTTTGCTTACAATTCCTGCCATTACGATTTGTCTGACTCGTCAAGCCTGCACGACGCCTGGCTTGACTATTTTGTTCTTCGAGAGAATGCTGCCGGCGACCGTAAACAGTTTAGATCGTTGTCACTTGAGCTACAGTTTCTAGGGCCGTTTCACGATAAGGTCTTGCAGTTCGACTACTTGGATGTCTCTGATTTTTCAATGCGGACAAAGGATGGGGCGCCAGCACTCATGAATGGCTGTGGGGATGTCTTGATGCATGAAGTTCGTTTGAGCAATGAGGGGCTCGTCGAGCATGAATTCCAGTTTTCGACTTCGGTTGTTCTGGCGGTAACATGTTCAACGTTCCGCTTCGAATCCGTGAGCATAAATTAATTGATGCGCAAACATGGTTCTTGAGTCCTTAATCGACTACGGCGTCCTAGGCGCTCCTGAACTATAATATTGAACTAAGAAATCCTCGCCTCGGCGGGGATTTTTCATTTCCGGTTTCGATTTTTATTCAAACAGCACAGTTGGTGAACTTTCATGGAAAAGCCCGTCAAGAACCCACGCGAAGCGCTCAACCTTATCGCCGTTACCTGGCGCCGCTCGGCTGGCTTCCTCACCAGTATTGAAGTGTGGCTGATGGTGTTGGTGGCCGCTACTGCGGTCGGTGCCGTGTTCCTGGCGGCCATGGGCGATGTGCGAAGCCTGCTGGCGATCGGCTTTGTCGTCGGCTATCTGGTACTGCGCCCCGTGCTCCATGCCAAAGGCATCCTCAGCTGGCCGTTCCTGTAAGGCCAGCGGCGGGCGCGGAACTTGATTTTCCCGCTCACGATCCTTAGATAATTTGCCCTGTTGTGTATTCATGAGGAGTGACTATGGAACATGATGAGGCATTACTGGAAAACCTGGCGGCCTTGCGGGCCGCGCATGACAAGGCCAGCCGGCTGATGGCGGAAATCGCCGTCCTGGGGGCGCGTGCGCTGAAGGGACGCGGCAATATACCGTCGCTTGTCCAGCTGCAAAACTATACGCAGGCGTTGGCCCAGGCGCAGCGGCAAGCCGCCTATTGCGAGGAACTGATGCTCGGCGCTGGCTCCCGCGCCATGCCGGGGGCGGTGGAAGGCAGCAGGCCTTTTGTGCATTGATGCGGTGGCGGGAGGACTTTGCCATGCAGATTTTCGATGCAGTCTCTGAGCAAATTTCCGCCATGGGCTTACCGCTCTTTGCAGTCAGCGCTACGCGCGCCGAGTGGCCCGATACCCCCTTGCTGCTGTTCCTGCACTGGCACGGCTTCCGCCGCGCGACGCCTTTGCAGTTGGACGGCGTGCCGATGCCGGCGCGCGCCGTGCCAAGTTCGGCCTTGCAGTTCGATGGTCCCGGGCTGAGCAGCACTGCGGCGGAAGAAGCTTTGCTGGAAGCTGCCTGGCGGCTGGGCGCCTGGCAGCTGGAGCGCCAGCAACTGCGCGCCTGCAATACCGCTGGTGCGCCAGACAGCGAGGCGTTTGCCTGTCGCCTCGCGTTTGGCGACAACGCGTCTGGCTACCCGGACGAACCGGTGCTCGGCGGCGACCTGGAGTTGCGCCTGGCGCAGATGGCGCTGGCGGCGCAGCGCGGCTACCAGCAGTGGGTATTCCAGCCCGTCAAAGGCGGCGTGTGGGCGGGTATTGGCCCGGCCGACGACAGCCTGGGCGCGGATGGCGGACGGCAGTCCGATTGTCCTGTGCGGCCGTCCCCGCCAGCGCCCGGACAGCGCGTGGTGTACCAGCTGGGGCATCACAATCAACTGATCCTGCTGTGAAACATTTTGTTACAAAGTGCCTGCGGCAGCCGTCTTGAAAAGGAAAAGTTGAAAACATATTTGCGGAAACGCTGAAGCCGGGCTCCAGCCTAAGTCTGGACCGATTCACTTTTTAAATGATCTGACCACCATTTGGAGATTGAAGAGATGAACATTCGTCCCCTCTATGACCGGGTTATTGTGAAGCGAATTGAAAAACAACGCCAAACAGCCTCCGGCATCGTTATCCCTGATTCCGCCACCGAGAAGCCCGAGCAGGGCGAAGTGCTGGCGGTCGGCCAAGGCCGCGCCTTGCCTGATGGCGGCCTGCGCCCGCTGGCCGTCAAGGTCGGCGACTCCGTCCTGTTCGGCAAGTACGCCGGCCAGGCCGTCAAGCTTGACGGCGAAGAATTGCTGGTGCTGCGCGAGGAAGACATCCTCGGCGTGATCGAGCACGCCGCAGCCAAGGCCAAAGCCGCTTGAGTCCAACGTGTTTTAGGGAGAAAGAACATGACTGCAAAAGACGTTCAATTCAATGAGGACGCCCGCACCCGCATCGTCAAGGGCGTCAATGTGCTGGCCAACGCCGTCAAAGTGACGCTGGGCCCGAAAGGCCGCAATGTGGTGATCGAGCGCAGCTTCGGCGCACCGACGATCACCAAGGATGGCGTCTCGGTTGCCAAGGAGATCGAGCTGAAAGACCGCCTCGAAAACATGGGTGCGCAAGTGGTCAAGCAGGTTGCTTCCAAGACCGCCGATGTGGCGGGTGACGGCACCACCACCGCCACCGTACTGGCCCAGGCCATCGTTCAGGAAGGCATGAAATACGTGGCCGCCGGCATGAACCCGATGGACCTCAAGCGTGGCATCGACCAGGCCGTCGCCGCGGCGATCACTGAGCTGAAGGCGATCTCGCGCCCGATTGCCACTGGTAAGGAAATCGCGCAGGTCGGCGCCATCTCGGCCAACTCCGACAGCGCCATCGGCGACATCATTGCCCAGGCCATGGAGAAGGTTGGCAAGGAAGGCGTCATCACCGTGGAAGACGGCAAGTCGCTGGAGAACGAACTGGATGTGGTGGAAGGCATGCAGTTCGACCGCGGCTACCTCAGCCCATACTTCATCAACGATCCAGACAAGCAGCTGGCGCGGCTGGACGATCCGCTGGTCCTGCTGTACGACAAGAAGATCAGCAATATTCGCGAACTGCTGCCCGTGCTGGAGCAGTCGGCCAAGGCCGGCAAGCCGCTGTTCATCGTGGCGGAAGATGTGGAAGGCGAAGCACTGGCAACGCTGGTAGTGAACTCGGTGCGCGGCATCCTGAAAGTAGCCGCCGTCAAGGCGCCGGGCTTTGGCGACCGCCGCAAGGCCATGCTGGAAGATATCGCCGTGCTGACCGGCGCTACCGTGATTTCGGAAGAGACCGGCCACACGCTGGAAAAATCCACCCTGGAACACCTGGGCAGCGCGAAGCGCATCGAAGTGCAGAAGGAAGCCACCACTATCATCGATGGCGCCGGCGAGCAGCAGCGCATCGATGCGCGTGTTGCCTCGATCCAGGCCCAGATCGAGCAGGCCACCAGCGACTACGACAAGGAAAAGCTGCAAGAGCGTGTCGCCAAGCTGGCTGGCGGCGTGGCTGTGATCAAGGTCGGTGCGGCCACCGAAGTGGAAATGAAGGAGAAGCGCGACCGCGTGGACGATGCACTGCACGCCACCCGCGCTGCGGTGGAGGAGGGCATCGTGCCGGGCGGCGGCGTGGCTTTGCTGCGCGCGCGTGCCGCGATCACCCAGCTGAAAGGCGCCAATGCCGACCAGCAAGCTGGCGTGCAGATCGTGCTGCGCGCATTGGAGGCGCCACTGCGCGTGATCGTCTCGAATGCCGGTGAAGAACCGTCGGTGGTGGTGGCCAAGGTGGCAGAAGGCAAGGGCAACTTCGGCTACAACGCGGCCACCGGCGAGTACGTCGACCTGGTGGAAAACGGCGTGATCGACCCGACCAAAGTCACCCGCACCGCCCTGCAGAATGCCGCCTCTATCGCCGGCCTGCTGCTGACGACGGAAGCGACGGTCGCCGAAGCTGCGCCTGAAGAGAAGGCAGCCGAGCCTGCCTGATCGGGCTTAACACACGGGGCCATGCCTGGCTGGCAGGCATGGCCCCGCTGTCATTTCGACTTTTTGCCCGACTGCGGTTGCGGGCTCTTGCCCGGCTGGCCGCCTTTACTGCCGGGCTCGGCAGACTGCTTGTTGCCGGTGTTTTTGCTGTTCTGCGTCTCTTCCAGTTTGCTGTTGCGGCCGCTCTTGCCGGCCTGCTTGGGCTTGCTCATGATGTGCCTCCGTGTAGACGAGAGTGCCCATCATAATCAGTGCGGCGCAGGAAGGGCACGCAATTGGACGCGCTGCTACTTCAGGAACTGTACCAATTTGGGTATTACTTCGGGCGTGGCTTCTTCCATCAGCCAGTGCCCGCTGTTCTTGATGACGACACCCTCAACGTTGTTGTTGACCAGGCGAGCCTGCTGGATCAGGAATTCGCCCGATGCTTTCTCGCCGGTGAGGACCAGCATCGGCATGGTCAACGGTGTCTTCATGTAGTTGGCGAATTCTTCCGCATCCTTGGAAAAGGCGCGGAAGACTTCGAACCCTGCGCGCATATGGCCCGGCTGCGCATACTCGGCAGCGTAGAACTTGCGGTCCGCCTCGCTCAGCGATTTCGTTTTGTCGGCAGCGAAGTCGTTCCAGAAGTGCTCGAAGTAAACACGTTCGCGTCCTTTGACCAATGCGAGCGGCGTCTCACCGTAGAAGTGGAAGTGCCACAAGTCGCGCAGCAGCCAGACATCCTTCCAATTGCCAACGCCAGGCAGGAAGGCGTCCATCAACGCAATCTTGCTGACCTCCTGCGGGTATTGGGCAGCATAGGCGTAGGCGACCATCAGCCCAATGTCGTGCCCGACTACCTTGGCCGACTTAATGCCAAGGCTGGTTGCCAGCGCGTGCACGTCCTGCGCCATCACTGATTTGGTGTAGGGCCCCTCGGGCAGGCCGGATTGTCCAAACCCGCGCAGGTCGGGCGCAATCACCAGGTGGTCTTTCGAGAGTTGGCTGATCAGGGGAAGCCACATATGGCTCGACTGGGTGTAGCCGTGCAGCAGGATGACCGGATCGCCTTTCCCGGCGCCCAGGTAATGCATCCGTACGCCATTTACTTCGGCAAAATTACTCTTGGGCGCTTGCGCATTCGCCGTCCCGATGAAGGCGCAGAGTGCCAGCACGCCCAGGGAAAGCATTTTGATGATGGTCCGCAGCATGATGATCTCCTTATGTTGAAGCAACAGGATATACAAGCGGTCACAATCGACATACACACTATCGGGTGCTTTGTTTCTATACAATATCCAGCGTTGGAAGGCGTTTCAGGACCACCTCTCATTGCCGGTCGCGAATCCCATGAAGAGTGCATTACTGATATTCGGGAAGGTTTCTTCTCTGCTGGCAATGCTGGCCTTCGGCCTGTCCTGCCATGCTGCCCCGATCAATTTGCACCACACCAGCTGGACGGCACGCGACGGCGCCCCGGCCATGATCTTGTCCATGGCCCAGACCAGGGATGGCTGGCTGTGGATGGGTGGCCCGACCGGCCTGTACCGGTTTGACGGGATGCAGTTCGAACAGTTCGTGCCGTCCAACGAAGCCTTGTTGACCAGGAATGTCAGCGTGGTCAATGCTTTTGCCGATGGCGCCTTGTGGGTTGGCTATCGCACGGGTGGCGCTGCCCGGCTGCACGATGGGCGCATCCGCAACTACAGCGAACGCGATGGCTTGCCCAGCCGTGCCGTATGGGGAGTGGACCAGGACGGCGACGGCCGCACGTGGGCGGCGACGGCACAGGGGATGTACTACCTGGAAAACGACCGCTGGCAGGCCGCTGCAAGCTCGTGGCAGGTGCCTGCCGCCTGGTACAAGACATTGATGCGTGACCGTGAAGGCGTGCTGTGGGCGCAGGGCGATAGGGGCGTCTACTACCTGCGTCCGGGCTCCAGGCAGTTCGTCAAGGCGCCAGTCAGCAGTGGCACCGGAGTTCTCTTTAATTTGCCAGGCGGCGTGGTGAGCTGGGATGCGGCGCGCGCCCGGTTCAACCGAGTGGCGGGCTTCGCCCAGGATGACCTTCCGGCCCAGTGGCAGCGGCTCGGCGACCCCACAAGCCTGTTGTTCGACCGCCAGGGCAATCTCTGGGTCGGGCATAAAGAGGGACTTGAATACCGTACCGCGCAAGAGTCCTTCCGCACCGCTCCCCAGCAGGGCTTGAGCGGCCCTTCGGTAGGGGCGATATTCGAGGATAGGGAGGGCAATATCTGGGCCGCCACGTCTACGGGGATCGACCGTTTTCGGGACCGGCGCCTGGCCCGAATAGAGTTGCCGGAATCGGCGATTGGCGCGGCCATCCTGGCCGATGACAAGGGCGGGGCATGGATAGGCGGGTTCCACGTTGCTGCCGGCGATGCCAGTGAGGCAAAGATTACGCCGCTATGGCCGGCCAGCCGCGAGGGCTGGGCGGACATGCTGACCAGTTTTACCAGGACCAGCGACGGTGCCCTGTGGGGCGCTTCTTTTGGCGCACTGCGCCGCATCCAGGGACGGGATAGCCGCCGGATTGCGCTGCCAGGCGCCATCGGCAACATGATCATTACCAGTGTGGTGGCGGACCATAACGATGAGCTGCTGGCAGCGGTCCAGCAATTGGGCCTGTATCGCCGAAAAGCCGGCGGCGACTGGGAAAAGGCAGGCGATAGCGGCGAGGTCAATGTCATGGCGCGCTCCGAAGCATCAGGCCTGTGGCTCGGCTATTTTCCCGGCCGCGTTGTGCACGCCGACGGCGGGCGATGGCGTAGTTACGGGCCGGCCGAGGGCCTGACGATTGGCCTGGTGATGGCACTGCATCCGCATGGGCGCCATGTTTGGGCCGGTGGCGACAATGGACTTGCCCTGTTCCAGGAGGGCCGCTTCAGGCAACTTACCGGCATCGATAGCCAGGCCTTCGATGGCATCTCCGGCATCGTTGAAATGGATAACGGGGACCTGTGGCTGAATGCAACGGCAGGCCTGTTCCGTATTGCCGGCGAGGAGATTGCACGCTTCAAGCGGGAGCCGGATTACGGGGTCCAGTACGAAAAGCTGGACCAGCTCGACGGGCTGGAGGGCAGTGCGCCGCGCATTTCGCCATCGCCTTCGCTAGTGCGCTCGTCCGACTCGCACTTGTGGATCGTCAGGTCGACCGGCGTGTTCCGGCTTGATCCGCGTGAAGAGCTGCCGGCCGCGCCCGCGCAGCCAGCCATCATCAAAACTATCGGGGCGCCCGGCGAAGGCAAGGCGCTGCAGGATGGCCTACGGCTGGCCGCAGGCGTCTCTGCAATACAGGTCGATTACACCGCTCCGTTGCTGGCGATGCCGGAAAGGGTACGCTTTCGTTACCGGCTGGACGGGGTTGACACGGAATGGCGGGATGCCGGCAACCGGCGCAGTGCCTACTATAGCGGCCTTGAACCTGGCGACTATCGTTTTCATGTTGCAGCTTCCGATTACAACGGCAAATGGAGCGAGCTGCAAGCCACGGTGGGTTTTACGGTGGTGCCGACCATGGTCCAGACTTGGTGGTTCAAGGTGCTGTGCGGGGTATTGCTGCTCTCATCCGCCTACCTGGCTTACCGCTGGCACATTGGCCGCATGGCCAGGCGCCTGGTGCATCAGCTGCAGGAGCGCGTGCGCGAGCGTGAACGCATTGCGCGGGAACTGCATGACACCCTGCTGCAATCGGTACAGAGCCTGATCCTGCATATCCATGCCGCCGTGCTGAAGCTGCCGGCAAAGGACGCGATGCGCATCGAGCTGGAATCGGCTTTGCAACAGGCCGACGATGTCGTCGACGAAGGCCGCGGCCGCATCCGCGAATTGCGGGGCGAAGACGACGGCAAACTCAGTTTCCCCGATGCGGTATCGGCTGCGGCAACGCGCTTGCAGCCTGGAGGGGTTAGCGCTATCCAGCTGACTGTCAGGGGCACCGAACGCCAGCTTGAGCACTTGATCTACCGTGAAGCCCTGGCCATCGTGAGCGAAGCGATTGCCAATGCGTACAGCCATGCCCGGCCAAGCACGATAGCGGTGGAACTTGAGTATGGCAGGCGGGAATTCCGTTGTATCGTACGCGATGACGGGGTCGGGATACCGGCGGACATCCTGGATGGCGGCGGGCGAGAGAATCATTGGGGATTGCGCGGAATGGCTGAGCGAGCGGCATGGATCAACGCCAGGCTGGCGCTGAGAAGCTGTGCCGGGGCGGGCACCGAATGGCAGCTGACGCTTGCAGCCTCCCTGGCTTACACCCGATAGGGTGATCCCGGCGTGCCATTGCGGTGATACGCTAAAGTGGAAGAAAAAGGAGCGCTGTCATGGAAAGCAGAAGCAGCGAAAAGATCAGCGTGATGATCGTTGATGATCATCCGCTGATGCGCAGCGGGATCGCCGCCGTGCTGGCGGCCGACCCCAGGATTTCAGTGGTCGCGGAAGCCGGGGACGGTGACGACGCCATTGAGCAATACAAGCGTTTTCGGCCTGACATCACGCTGATGGACTTGCAGATGCCAGGGCGGGATGGCATCGAAGCCACCGTGGCCATCCGCAGCCTGGATCCGCGGGCACGCATCGTTGTCCTGAGCACTTACGCTGGCGATGTGCAAGTAGCGCGTGCTTTGAAAGCCGGGGCCTGCGGCTACCTGCTGAAGAACCTGGCGCGTACGGAATTGGGCAACTACATCGCAGCCATGCATGCGGGACAGCGGCAACTGCCGCAAATAGTCGCCAGCAGCCTGGCCAGCGGCTTCCAGCAAGATACGTTGAGCAAGCGGGAACTGGAGGTGCTGCGCCATGTCGCCGATGGCAACTCCAACCAGAGGGTAGGAGAGCGCCTGGGTTTGAGGGAAGACACCATCAAGGCGCACATGAAAACTATCCTGCAAAAGCTCAACGCACGCGATAGGACCCACGCCGTGACGATCGCCCTGCGCCGTGGATATTGGGAAAACTAAAGGAGGAACGAGATGGATCTGCAACTGAAAGGCAAGCTTGCATTGGTAAGTGGCAGCACGGCAGGAATCGGTTATGCCATCGCTGGTACGCTGGCACAGGAAGGCGCGAGCGTCATCGTCAATGGCAGGACCCAGGCGGCAGTCGATGCGGCTGTGGACCGCCTGCGCACGGAATCGCGCGGTACGGTGCTGGGCTTCGCCGGCGACCTTAGCCAGCCTGAAGCCGCGCAGGAAGTCGTACGGCGTCATCCGGGCATCAGCATCCTGGTCAACAACCTCGGGATCTTCGAGGCGAAAGCCTTTGAGGATATTCCCGACGAGGATTGGCAGCGCTTCTTCGACGTCAACGTCCTGAGCGGCGTGCGCCTTTCGCGCCTGGTCCTGCCGGAAATGAAGCGGGCCAACTGGGGGCGCATCATTTTCATATCAAGCGAAAGCGCAGTGCAGATCCCGACCGAGATGATCCACTATGGCATGACCAAAACGGCGCAAATTGCAGTGTCGCGCGGGCTGGCGGAATCCCTTGCCGGCACCGGCATCACCGTCAACAGCATCTTGCCCGGGCCGACGAAATCGCGCGGCGTTGGCGATTTCGTCGAAGGCATGGCGCGTTCGGCGGAGAAGAGCTTCGAGCAGGTGGAAGCGGAGTTCTTCGATAAAGTGCGGCCGACATCCCTGATCAAGCGCTTCGCCTCACCGCAGGAGGTGGCATCGCTCGTCGCCTATGTGGCAAGCCCGCTCTCGTCGGCCACAACCGGCGCGGCGTTGCGGGTTGACGGGGGCGTGGTCAAGAGCGCGTTCTGACCCGCCTTTGGCTGCCGCTCATTCCAGTGCCGAGAACAGCTCGGCGGTCCAGTCGATGAACACGCGCAGGCGGTTGCTGACGTAGCGGTTGGATGGATAGACCACGTAAAAGGGGTAGGGTGGGGGCTGCCACTTTTCCAGTATCGGCACCAGCGCGCCGCTCTTCAGGTGCGGCGCCGCCGCATATCTGAATGTCTGGATCACCCCCAGTCCCGCAACCCCGGCCGCCACATGGGCATTGCTTTCATTGACTCCGACAGCGCGTCCGCCGACCTCCACTTTCTCACCATTTTTCTCGAAGTTCAATGGCATGCCGCGCCCGGTGCGGGTCGACAGGTATTGGACGATGCGGTGCCCTTCCTCCAATTCAGAGGGGCGCTTTGGCGTGCCGTGTTCACGCAAATAGCCCGGCGTGGCGCAGGTGACCCATGAAGCGCTGCCGACCTGGCGCCCAACCAGGGACAGGTCGGTCAGCTCGCCGCCGCGAATCACGCAGTCCACATTATCGCCAATGAGGTTGACGTGCTTGTCGGAGACGCCCATGTCGATCCGAATATCCGGATACTGCGCTGAGAACGCCGGCAATGCCGGCAGCACGATCAGGTTGGCAACGGAACTGCCCATGTCCACCCGCAAATGGCCGCGCGGTCTCGATTGCGCAGCGCTGAAGCTGGCGTCTACATCATCCAGTTCTTTCAGGAGGCGCTGCGTCTTCTCGTAGTATTGCGCGCCTTCCGGCGTAACGGATACGCGCCGTGTGGTGCGTTGCAGGAGCTTGACGCGCAGGTGGGCTTCCAGCGACTGGATCGCTTTGGTGAGCGAGGCGTTCGGCATGCCCAGGGTGTCGGCCGCCCTGGTGAAACTGCCGGCTTCTACTACGCGGGCAAAGGCGCGGATTGCGAGGAGCTGGTCCATTATTTATGTGTGGGAATAATGTATTCGTTTATTGCCACTTTATTCAATAATCTCCGGGGCGTAAAGTGGATTCCGTAGTCACTTACATCCAACTTCAAGGAGAAACAAAATGAGCAACGCACAGAAACTGGCAGGCAAGGTAGCGCTGGTCACCGGCGGCACCACCGGTATCGGCCTGGCCTCGGCACAGGACTTCGCAGCACAGGGCGCGACCGTGTACATCACTGGCCGCCGCCAGGCGGAGCTGGAGGCAGCCGTCGCCACCATCACCGCAACCGGCGCAACTGCCTACGGCATCCAGGGTGATGTCTCCAAACTGGAAGACCTGGACCGGATTTACGGCGAGATCCAGCGGCGCTCCGGCCACCTCGATGTCCTGTTCGCCAATGCCGGCGGCGGCGACATGATGCCGCTGGACGCCATCACCGAAGAACACTTCGACCGCATCTTCGACACCAATGTCAAAGGCACGCTGTTCACCGTGCAAAAGGCTTTGAAGCTGCTGAAAGACGGCAGCTCGATCATCCTCACCGCATCGACCGTTTCGGTGAAGGGCACGGAGAACTTCAGCGTATATAGCGCAAGCAAAGCCGCAGTACGCAACTTTGCCCGCAACTGGCTGCTGGACCTGAAGCCACGCAATATTCGTGTCAATGCCATCAGCCCCGGCCCGATCCATACGCCAGGCCTGGCGGGCCTGGTGCCGGAAGAACACCAGGCCGGCCTGCTGGGCCACCTCGCCACGCTGGTGCCGGTCGGGCGCCTGGGCCGTCCTGCTGAAGTGGCGAAGGCCGTGACCTTCCTGGCCTCGGAAGACAGCACCTTCATCAACGGCATCGAGCTGTTCGTGGACGGCGGCCAGGCGCAGATCTGAAGCCGCCGGGGAGCGCGCTGCCGTTCAGCGCGCGCCTGCGGCGAATTCGCGTGCCGGCAAGCGTACCTTGACGGTGGTGACTGGCGCGTCGGCGGCTTCGGCCAGCGTGACCAGGTAGTCGCCTGCTGCAATCTTCCACTTGCCGCGGCGGCTGTCATAGACGGCCAGCGTGCGCGGATCGAGCTCCACCCGGGTGCTGCGCGATTCGCCCGGCTTCAGTGCCAGCTTGTCCCAGCCCGCCAGGCGTTTTGGGGCCTCCCAGCCGGCGCCGGGCTTGCTGACATAAACCTGCGGCACCGCCTTGCCTTCGCGTGCGCCGCTGTTGGCGACCTTGAAGGACACGCTGATCGTGCCATTGCTTGCGCTGGCCTGCAGGCCTTCGTAGCGGAAGGTGGTGTAGGACAGCCCATGGCCAAAGGCGAACAGTGGCTTCAGGTTCTTCTTGTCAAACCACTTATAGCCGACGGCCGCGCCCTCGATGTTGTAATCGGTGGCGAAGCGCACGTCCTCCTTCAGGCCCGTGCCGTCGATGACGGCGCGCGGCAGCTGCGTTTCCGACATCGGGAAGGTGGCGGGCAAGCGCCCCGAGGCATCCACTTCGCCGGTCAGGACGCGGGCAATCGCTTCGCCGCCTGCGCTGCCGGGGTACCAGGCTTCCAGCACCGCGCCTACGGAGCCCAGCCACGGCATGGTTACCGGCGAACCGGTTTCCAGGACCACCACCGTGCGCCGGTTGGCGGCAGCCACTGCGGCGATGGTGGCGTCCTGGTTGTGCGGCAGTTTCAGGTCGGCCTGGTCGAGCGATTCCGCGGTCCATTGGGTGGCAAACACGATGGCCACGTCGCTGATGGCGGCCAGTTTTGCCGCGGCCGCTGCGTCCTTGCCGTCGTGGTAGACGAACTTGGCTTTCAGGCGCTTGGCCAGCGCCTGAAGAGGCGAGGAGGGCAGGTAGATGGTCGGGCCGGGGAAGCTGCTGGGCCCTTCGTTCGGCACGGCCGAACCGCCGGCCGGATAGACTTGCGATGAACCGCCGCCCGTCAGCACGCCCACGTCGGCATGGCCGCCGATGATGGCGATGGATGCATAACGATCGGCCAGTGGGAGCAACTGCCGGTCGTTCTTCAGCAGGACCATGCCTTCTTCCGCGCCGGCCTGCGAGACGGCGGCGTTGGCGGCGAAATCGATCTTGTCCTCCGCAACCTGCACCGGATGCTCGAGCAGTCCATTGGAAACCATGGCGCGCAGGATGCGCTGGGCCATGTCGTCCAGGCGGCTTTGCGGCACATGGCCGTTTTCGACAGCTTCCTTCAACGGCTCCTTGAAGTAGGGGGACAGGTCGAACGGCCAGCCGGACTGCTGGTCCAGGCCATTCATTGCGGCCGGGATGGTGGAGTGCGTGGCGCCCCAGTCCGACATCACATAGCCTTTGTAGCCCCAGTCGCGCTTGAGGACCTGGTTCAACAGGTACTCGCTCTCGCAGGCGTAGTGCCCGTTCACGCGGTTGTAGCCGCACATCACGGAGCCCGGATTGCCGCGCTCGATGGCGATCTGGAAGGCCAGCAAATCCGACATGCGCGCTGCCGCGTCGTCGAGTTTGGCGTCGACCTTCATGCGGCCGGTTTCCTGGTCGTTCAAGGCGAAGTGCTTGACGGTGGCGATGACATTGTTCGACTGAATGCCGCGGATCTGCTCGCCGGCCATGACGCCGTTCAGCAGGGGATCTTCGCCGCCGTATTCGAAGTTGCGGCCGTTGCGCGGTTCGCGTTGCAGGTTGGCGCCGCCGGCCAGCATGACATTGTGGCCCGAAAGGCGGGCTTCCTTTCCGATCATCGCGCCGCCGGCGTAAGCAACGGCGGGGTTCCAGCTGGCGGCAGTGGAGATGCCGGCGGCCAGCGCGGTGCGCGCGCGCGGCGCCGGGCCGGGCTGGGTCGCCACACCCATGCCGGCATCGGTCAGCTGCTGGTGCGGGATGCCAAGGCGTTCAACCCCGTACACGAAGCCAGCCGAGTAGGGGACGCCTTGCGCCGGCTTGGCGACACCTTTGAAGTCGGTGGAGAAGTAGCCGAATACGAGCTTGAGCTTCTCATCCAGGGTCATCTGCTGCACCAGGGCTTTGGCGCGCTGGTCGGCGTCGACTGGGCTGGCGGCGCTGGCAACGAGCGGCTGGAAGGCCGACAGCACAGCGAGCGCAGCGGGGAGTAAACATTTGAAAACGTTTTCACTGCGGCGCGCAGAAAATTTGGAGGGGGCAGCTGCAGCATGGCCCATGGAATTGGATTTGGTCATCGTTGTCTCGTCAGCCCCGGGACGGAGCAGTATTGTTATGAAAGAAGAACGGCAGGGAATACTAGCATGATTATTACAGAACGTTAATAATCTGGTGCTCTTATTTGGCGGCGCTGGCCAATTGCGCGGCGGCTTCGGCGGCGCTCATGCGGTCGTTGCTCCAGAAGCGGTTGATGACGTCCCACATGCGCGCAACGGTATGTGCCGGTTGCGCCATGCCGTGGGCCAGGCTGGGCAGCAGCGTGCCGCGCCGGGCGCTGGCTTTGAAGTCGGCGCTGGCGCGGCGCGCGCACTCGTCGAACTTGTCCAGGCTCACGTCCTGCCGCACAGGGATCGAGCCCTTGGCGAGATTGAAGGCTTGCTGGAAGTCCTTGTCCATCACGGCATGCGCCAGGTCGCGCTGTGCCTGCTTGTTGCGGTCGCTGACCTGGAACATGGCCAGTGCATCGATGTCGAAGGTGAAGGCTTGCGCCGTCCCCGGCATGGGGACACACAGGATGTCGCTGCCAGGCCGCCTGCCGGCCGCCTGCATTTCCGCCTTGGCCCAGTCTCCCATCAGCAGCATGCCGGCCCGGCCATGCGTGAGCATGGAGGTCGAGGCCACCCAGTCCTGGCCGCTGGACGCATTGCTGCTGTATTGCTTGATGCGGCGGTAGGTGTTCAGCGTCTGGATCATTTGCGGGCTGTTGAGGGCGGCCGGGTCGAGGCGCATGAAGGCGCGCTGGTAAAAGTCCGCGCCGCCGACAGCGATCGCTACGCTTTCAAATGTGCCCATGTCGAGCCAGGACTGGCTGCTGTAGGCGACCGGAATGATGCCGGCTTTTTTCATCGCCTCCGCTACCGCAAAGAACTCGTCCCAGGTGGTGGGCGGCTTGGCGTTGGCTTTCCTCAGGGCGGCAGCATCGATCCACAGCCAGTTCACCCGGTGCACATTCAGCGGCGCTGCCACGTAACGGCCGTTGTATTTCATCGTGTCGCTGACACTGCGCGGCAGCAGCGCATTCCACTTGTCCGTGTTGGCCACGTCGTCAATGCTGGAGAGGGCGCCTGTGTGTGCCCATTCCTGTATGGCTGCGCCTT
>JBCNOP010000115.1:0-15541 GCA_039593775.1 Pseudoduganella sp. | reverse complement strand
TGGGCGTGTTGCGCGTCGCCGTCCAAATGCGCGTGGAGGTGCGTGGAATCGTGGTTTTGCATAGTGCCTGAATATATCAGCAATGTTTTCTTCGGAAAACACTTGTCACAGAGGGAAGTGCTCTCTATAATGCTGGCTCTCGGGCGGTTAGTTCAGCTGGTTAGAATACTTGGTCGACATCCAAGGGGTCGGGGATTCGAATTCCTCACCGCCCACCAGAACATTTTTATGTAGTACCATTGCAAAAGACACGGGCGGTTAGTTCAGCTGGTTAGAATACTTGGTCGACATCCAAGGGGTCGGGGATTCGAATTCCTCACCGCCCACCAGACATTTTGTAAGAGCGAGAAAGGCACACCGGTTATGACACCGCGAACTACCATCAAGGTTGGTGAGTGACGCTAGTCGATCGGCTTTCTTTTGCTTGTTCAATTGAAGAAAAACGCGGCTAGCCCGCGTTTTTTTTCGTCCATTTTTTTCCAGCATTACCTTTTTCTTCCGGAGATCCATAATGGTTTCAGTCCGACTGCCCGACGGTTCCGTCCGTCAATTCGATGCCCCGCTGACCGTGGCCCAAGTTGCGTCCAACATCAGCACCAGCCTGGGCAAAGCCGCCCTGGCGGGCAAGGTGGATGGCAAAGTCGTAGATACTTCCTTCCTGATCGAGAAGGATTCCGACGTCGCGATCGTGACCGACAAGGATCCGGAGGGCCTGGAAGTCATTCGCCACTCGACCGCCCACTTGCTGGCTTACGCCGTCAAGGAACTGTTCCCTGATGCGCAAGTAACCATCGGCCCAGTGATCGAAAACGGCTTCTACTACGACTTCTCCTACAAGCGCCCGTTCACTCCGGACGACCTGGTGGCGATCGAAAAGAAGATGGCCGAGCTGGCGAAGAAAGACGAGCAGGTGACCCGCAAGGTCCTGCCGCGTGATGAGGCAGTGGATTACTTCAAGTCCATCAACGAGCACTACAAGGCCGAGATCATCGCTTCGATCCCGTCCAACGAAGACGTATCGCTGTACACCGAAGGCAAGTTCACCGACCTGTGCCGCGGCCCGCACGTGCCTTCGACCGGCAAGCTGAAAGTCTTCAAGCTGATGAAGCTGGCCGGCGCTTACTGGCGTGGCGACAGCAAGAACGAAATGCTGCAACGTGTGTATGGCACCGCCTGGACCAAAAAAGAAGACCAGGAGCAGTACCTGTTCCAGCTGGAAGAGGCGGAAAAGCGCGACCACCGCAAGCTGGGCAAGCAGCTCGACTTCTTCCACTTCCAGGACGAAGCGCCAGGCCTGGTGTTCTGGCATCCGAAAGGCTGGACCATCTGGCAGCAAGTGGAGCAGTACATGCGCCGCA
Organism: Pseudoduganella sp.; assembly: GCA_039593775.1. Lineage (GTDB taxonomy): Bacteria > Pseudomonadota > Gammaproteobacteria > Burkholderiales > Burkholderiaceae_D > Rugamonas. The sequence continues at coordinate 14,183 of JBCNOP010000115.1, read as the reverse complement.
AGTACCAGGAAAACGGCTACCAGGAAGTGAAGGCGCCGCAGATCCTGGACGCTTCGCTGTGGGGCAAGACCGGCCACTGGGAAAACTACCGCGAGAACATGTTCGTGACCGAGTCCGAAAACCGTTCCTACGCGCTGAAGCCGATGAACTGCCCAGGCCACGTACAGATTTTCAACAGCGACCTGCGCTCCTACCGCGACCTGCCGCTGCGCTACGGTGAATTCGGCCAGTGCCACCGCAACGAGCCTTCGGGCGCGCTGCACGGTATCATGCGCGTGCGCGGCTTCACCCAGGATGACGGCCACATCTTCTGCACCAACGAGCAGATCGAGCCGGAAGTGGTGGCTTTCCACCAGCAGGCGATGGAAGTCTATAAAGATTTCCATTTTGAGAACATCGACGTCAAGCTGGCGTTGCGTCCGGACAACCGCATCGGCGACGACGAAGTGTGGGACAAGGCAGAAGAAGCGCTGCGCTCCGGCCTGCGCGCTTGCGGTGTAACCTGGACCGAACTGCCAGGCGAGGGCGCTTTCTATGGCCCGAAGATCGAGTACCACCTGAAGGATTCGCTGGGCCGCCCATGGCAGGTCGGCACCATGCAGGTCGACTTCTTCATGCCTGGCCGGCTGGGTGCGGAATATGTCGCGGATGACAACACCCGCAAGACCCCGGTCATGCTGCACCGTGCAATCGTTGGCTCGCTGGAGCGCTTCATCGGCATCCTGATCGAGAACTACGCCGGCGCACTGCCGATGTGGCTTGCGCCTCAGCAAGTATCGATTCTCAACATCAGCGATGCACAGGCAGATTACTGCAAAGCGCTTGAATCCAGGCTGCGCAAGCTGGGCTTCCGCGTTGCTGCTGATTTGCGCAACGAGAAGATTACGTATAAAATCCGCGAACATTCCGTCCAAAAAGTGCCTTTCATCCTCGTGGTGGGCGACAAAGAACGGGATGCCAACACCGTGGCCGTGCGTGCGCGGGGCAATGTCGATCTGGGCGTCATGTCGATCGAAGCCCTGGTGGAGCGACTTCAGAACGACGTCGAGTCCAAAGCCTAATGCGGGGAGCCCCGCAACCGGCCCACTAAATTAACATTGAAGGAAACTACAATAGCTACTGACAAGTCCCATCGCATCAATGGCGAGATCACCCATCCCGAAATGCGTCTGTCGGGCGTGGACAACGAACCGCTGGGCATCGTAAGCCTGGCCGAAGCCTTCCGCCTGGCGGAAGAGGCCGATGTCGACCTGGTCGAGATCGCGCCGAACGCGAATCCTCCAGTCTGCCGACTGATGGATTACGGTAAGTTCAAGTATTCGGAACAGAAGAAGGCGCACGAAGCCAAGTTGAAGCAGAAGGTGATCTCGGTCAAGGAAGTCAAATTCCGTCCGGGCACCGATGATGGCGACTACAACATCAAGCTGCGCAACCTGATCAAGTTCCTGGAAGACGGTGACAAGACCAAGATCACCCTGCGTTTCCGCGGTCGTGAAATGGCCCACCAGGACATCGGCATGCGCATGCTCGAGCGTCTGAAGGCTGACCTGGAGCCGCATGGCCAGGTCGAGCAGTTCCCTAAGATGGAAGGCCGCCAGATGATCATGGTGCTGGCGCCGAAGAAGAAGAAGTAAAACCGTGAACCGGTAAACCAGGGTCAGACCCAAGGGTCTGACCCTGTCTGAGCAGCGGCCGCGGGGTTGGGTTCAGGGCTTTTGACTTTCTCAATAAGTCAAAATCCTCGAACCCAAACCCGCGGCCGCTGTGTCATTCGGGGTCTGACCCTGCGGGTCAGACCCTGGTTTACCGGTTTCAAGAAAACCTGTGCTATACTCCCGGGTTCCCGTGAGAGTAGGCACCAAAAGTGCAGCGAAGGGCTGCCACCTACAATCCGGTCATTATTGGAGCATTCACATGCCAAAAATGAAAACCAAGAGCTCCGCGAAAAAGCGTTTTCGCGTGCGCCCAGGTGGCACCGTTAAGTCGGGCATGGCTTTCAAACGCCACATCCTGACCAAGAAGACCACCAAAAACAAGCGTCAACTGCGTGGCACCCGTAACATCAATGCGTCCGACGTTCAAAGCGTCTACCGCATGATGCCATCCGCTTAATCTCACAACATTATTTAAGGAGCTACTATGCCTCGAGTAAAACGTGGGGTTACCGCGCGTGCCCGTCATAAGAAAGTACTGAACCTGGCCAAGGGTTACCGCGGTCGTCGCAGCAAAGTATTCCGTATTGCCAAGCAAGCAGTTATGCGCGCTGGCCAGTACGCATACCGCGACCGTCGTAACAAGAAGCGCGTCTTCCGCGCCCTGTGGATCACCCGTATCAACGCGGCTGCCCGCGAACACGGCGTGACCTACAGCGTGTTCATGAACGGTCTGAAGAAGGCCGCTATTGAACTGGACCGTAAGGTCCTGGCTGATATGGCTGTGATGGACAAGCCTGCATTTGCAGCGATTGTCAACGTCGTCAAAGCCAAGATCGCTGCTTAATTGCCAGTGATGTGTGCCGCCTCCGGGCGGTGCTCATAAGAAGCGGGACATGGCTTAGCTATGTCCCGTTTTTAATTTCCAAAACAGGAAAAAAGTCGGATGAACTCGCTCGAACAACTCGTCGTCTCCGCGCAGGCTGACTTCCTCGCCGCCGCAGACGCTGCCGCACTTGAAAACGCCAAAGCCAAGTACCTTGGCAAGACTGGCCAGATCACCGAAATGATGAAGGGCCTGGGCAAACTGGACCCTGAAGAGAAAAAGGCGCAGGGCGCCCTGATTAACGCCGCCAAGGTGCAGATCGAGACCGCGCTGACCGCGCGCCGTGATGCGCTGGCGGAAGCGCAGCTGCAACTGCGCCTGAATGCCGAAGCGATCGACGTGACGCTGCCGGGCCGTGGCCGTTCCAAGGGCGGCATCCATCCTGTGATGCGCACCTGGGAACGCGTGGAAGAGATCTTCCGCTCGATCGGCTTCGACGTCGCTGCCGGCCCTGAGATTGAAACCGACTGGACCAACTTCACTGCACTGAATTCGCCTGAGAACCATCCGGCGCGTTCGATGCAGGATACCTTCTACGTTGAAGGCAACGACAGCACCGGCAAGCCGCTGCTGCTGCGTACCCACACCTCGCCGATGCAGGTGCGCTACGCCCGCAACAATAAGCCGCCGATCAAGGTGATCGCACCGGGCCGCACCTACCGCGTCGACTCCGACGCGACCCACTCGCCGATGTTCCACCAAGTTGAAGGCCTGTGGATCGCGGAAGACATTTCCTTCGCTGACCTGAAGGGCGTGTACCTGAATTTCGTTAAGGCTTTCTTTGAGACGGACGACTTGCAAGTGCGTTTCCGTCCTTCGTATTTCCCGTTCACCGAACCGTCGGCGGAGATTGATATTGCGTTTGGCAGCGGCCCGCTTAAGGGGCGCTGGCTGGAAGTTTCGGGCTCGGGCCAGGTGCATCCGAATGTGGTGCGCAATTTTGGCCTGGATCCTGAAAAGTACATTGGCTTTGCGTTCGGCTCCGGCCTTGAGCGCTTGACCATGCTGCGCTATGGCGTGAATGACCTGCGCCTGTTCTATGAAGGCGATTTGCGCTTCCTGAAGCAGTTCAACTAAAACCGGTAAGGCAGTGTCTGACCCGCAGGGTCAGACACCTGTATGCCGAAGCCGCCGGCCGATGAACTGCACGTGTCTGACCCTGCGGGTCAGACACAGGTTTACCGGTTTTAAAAAATACGAAAAGGCTGACTATGCAATTCTCTGAAAACTGGCTGCGCACGATGGTCGATCCGAAGATGACTTCGGATGAACTGGCACACATGCTGACCATGTCCGGCCTCGAAGTGGAAGACATCGACCCTGTCGCGCCGCCATTCACCAACGTGGTGGTGGGCCATGTGCGCGAAACCGCCAAGCACCCGAACGCCGACCGCCTGAACGTCTGCCAGGTCGACGTAGGCACCGGCACCTTGCTCAACATCGTCTGCGGCGCGCCAAACGTGCGCCCGGGCCTCAAAGTGGCATGCGCCATGGCCGGCGCCGTGCTGCCGCCAGGCGCGGACGGCAAGCCGTTCGAAATCAAGGTTGGCCAGCTGCGCGGCGTCGAATCGCAAGGCATGCTGTGCTCCGCAAAAGAGCTGAAGCTGTCGGAAGAGGGCTCGGGCCTGATCGAGCTGCCGGACGACGCGCCGATCGGCCAGAACATCCGCGACTACTTCGCGCTGAACGACCTGAAATTCACCATCAAGCTGACCCCGAACAAGGCAGACTGCCTGTCGGTGCTGGGGGTGGCGCGTGAAGTGGCGGCCTTGACCGGTTCGCAACTGAACCTGCCGCAGAACCGCATCGTGCCGGTCACGCTGGACGAAAAGCTGGCAGTGAAGGTGAGTGCGCCGGACCTGTGCGGCCGTTTCGCCGGCCGAGTGATCCGCGGCCTGAACGCGAAAGCCGAAACCCCGGCCTGGATGAAGCAGCGCCTGGAGCGCAGCGGCCAGCGCCCTGTGTCTGCGCTGGTGGATATTTCCAACTACGTGATGCTGGAAATGGGGCGCCCTTCGCACGTGTTCGACCTGGACAAGATCCATGGCTCGCTGGACGTCCGCTGGGGCAAGAAGGGCGAGCAGATCAAGCTCCTGAACGGCAACACCATCGAAGTCGATGAGTGGGTTGGCGTGATCGCCGACGACAAGGAACTGGAATCGCTGGCCGGCATCATGGGCGGCGACGCCACCGCCGTGTCGGACGACACCACCAACATCTACCTGGAGGCTGCATTCTGGTGGCCAAACGCCATCCAGGGCCGCGCCCGCAAGTACAACTTCTCGACCGATGCAGCGCACCGTTTCGAGCGTGGCGTGGATTTCGCCTCGATCCCGGAGCACCTGGAGCGCATCACCGCGCTGCTGGTGGAAATCTGCGGCACGCCTGACACCAAGGTCGGCCCGATCGACGACCAGGTCGTCAACCTGCCGCAGCGCGCCCCAGTGCAGATGCGCACGGCCCGCGCCGCGAAAGTGATCGGCGTCGCCCTGAACGACGACATGGTTGCCGACATCTTCAAGCGCCTGGGCCTGGAGTTCACGCTGGCTGACGGCGTATTCAGCGTCACCGCACCGTCCTTCCGCTTCGACATCGAAATCGAAGAAGACCTGATCGAAGAAGTGGCCCGTGTGTACGGCTTCGAAAACATCCCGACCCTGCCGCCTGTGGCAGCAAACGAGATGCGCATCGCGCCGGAGAACACCCGCTCGATCTTCGCCGTGCGCCACCAGCTGGCCGACCTGGGTTACCAGGAAGTGGTCAACATGAGCTTCGTGGAAGCGCAGTGGGAACTGGACTTCAACGGCAACGACAGCCCGATCAAGCTGCAAAACCCGATCGCGTCGCAGATGTCCGTCATGCGTTCGTCGCTGATTGGCAGCCTGGTTGCCAACGTGCGCTACAACGTCAACCGCAAGCAGCCGCGCGTGCGCCTGTTCGAAGTGGGCGCCATCTTCAAGCGCGACGCTTCGGTGCAGGACGGCCCGCTGACCGTGGCCGGCTACGACCAGCCGCAGCGCGTGGCCGCCATGGCCTACGGCCCGGTAGCGGACGAGCAGTGGGGCCAGAAAGCCCGTGACGTCGACTTCTTCGACGTCAAGGCCGACCTGGAAGCCCTGTTTGCACCGCGCCAGCTGCGCTTCGCCAAGCTGGGCCACCCGGCCCTGCACCCGGGCCGCGCAGCCTCCGTGGAGCTGGACGGCAAGGTGATCGGCTTCATCGGCGAACTGCACCCACGCTGGCTGCAAAAGTACGACCTGCCGAAGGCCCCGGTGCTGTTCGAAGTCGATGCCGTTGCGTTACAGCAACGCGACGTGCCAGAATATGAAGAGATTTCTAAGTTCCCTGGCACCACGCGCGACGTCGCCCTGGTGGTGAAACAAGCCGTCCCAGTGCAGGACCTGCTCGATGCCTTCCATGGCGCCGTGGCGGCGCATGCTCAAGGGCGCATTGTGCAAGCCATTGTTTTGTTTGATGAATATCGCGGCCAAGGCTTGGAAAGCGACGAAAAATCGCTTGCTTTCCGCTTTAGCTTGCAAGATACTCAAAACACCCTGCAGGACGATGTAGTGGACGAGTTGATGAAGACGCTGACGGCCCACGTTGTCCTGGCACACGGTGCGAAACTGCGGGCTTGATTTAACAATTCAGTATGACCAGCGAGTCCGGCACTGCCGGACTCATGTACTTTAAAAGGCAGGGCAGCAAAATTAACAACAACGACGTCGATTCCGCCGTACTTGAATCCGCATTGGACGCCGAGTTGCACAGCGCGATGCAGAACGCCAAGGTACGCCAGGAAGCTGAAAAAGATTTGCCTACGCTGACCAAGGCAGAACTGGCCGAACTTTTGTTCGAACAGGTAGGCCTGAACAAGCGTGAGGCCAAGGATATGGTCGAAACCTTCTTTGACGAGATCCGCAACGCGCTCGAGCGAGGCGAAGCGGTGAAGCTGTCCGGTTTCGGCAACTTCCAGCTGCGCGACAAGCCGCAGCGTCCAGGCCGCAATCCGAAAACCGGCGAGGAAATCCCGATCACGGCACGCCGTGTAGTGACCTTCCACGCCAGCCAGAAGCTGAAAGGCATGGTCGAAGACAGCGCCGGCACGGCGCGCGCATCCTGAACTTCAAAGGTGCGTGAATGAACGACCGACCTGGCAAGGCAGACCTGGTAGTGTTGCCGCCGATTCCGGCGAAGCGCTATTTCACCATTGGCGAGGTCAGCGAACTGTGCGGCGTGAAGCCCCACGTGCTGCGCTATTGGGAACAGGAATTCACCCAGCTGAAACCGGTCAAACGGCGCGGCAACCGCCGCTATTACCAGCATCATGAGGTGCTGCTGATCCGCCGCATCCGCGAGCTGCTGTACGAGCAGGGCTTTACCATCAGCGGCGCCCGCAACAAGCTCGATAGCCGCGCTGCCGATTCGGCGCAAGGCGAGTATGATGAAACTCCTGGCATGGCACACGAAGCGCCGCCGCTGGACCGTGAAATGCTGCGCAGCGAACTGCAAAGCATTCTCGAGCTACTAAAGTTGTAAGCAGCTGTAGCAAGGGCGCTTAGGCGTCCTTTTTTTCGGTTAGACTCGGCTAAACTGTTAAACCATTGGTGCTACAATATTAACGTTATGATTTTGCTAGTGATATTGCAGACGCTGGCTCCGTTCCCAAGCTAGGAATTCAAGAGGGAAGACAATGATTCGCGTAGCCATCTGTGACGACCACCAGATTGTACGGGCGGGTTTCAAGCAAATCTTTTCGTCTTCGGACGAATTCAGCGTAGTCGCTGAAGGCAGCACCGGGCGCGAGGCGCTCGACATCGCACGCAAGGAAGTGTGCGACGTGCTGTTGCTTGACATCGCCATGCCGGACCAGAGCGGTATCGATACTCTGCGTACCATCCGCCAGGGCCAGCCGGACTTGCCGGTGCTGATCCTGTCCGGCTATCCAGCCCAGCAATATGCGCTCAACCTGTTCAAGATGGGCGCCAACGGATACCTGAACAAGGAATGCGAGGCGGAAGAACTGATCAACGCCGTGCGCACCGTGCACCAGGGCCGCCGCTATGTCAGCTCGCAAGTGGGCGAGCTGCTGGCACAGAGTTTTGACCGCGATCCGAATACGGCCCTGCATACCGAGCTGTCGGACCGCGAGTTCCAGGTGTTTCTGCGCCTGGCGCGCGGCGCCACCGTGTCCGATATCGGCACGGCGCTGTCGCTGAGCATCAAGACCGTTAGTACGTATCGCACGCGCATTATGGAGAAGATGGGCTTGCAGTCGAATAGTGACTTGACGTACTACGCAATGAAAAACAACTTGCTCGATTGAGAGAGAAACGTCTCGTTACACTTTTGCGGTGCTGCACAATTAGCTTTCCGTGCGGCAGCATCTTGCTGCGGGTCTATAATGGGGAAAATGTACTTCACCATCGAACCAGCGCCCCGGCACCGGCTGCCGCTATACAAAACGCTACTGTGCGTCACCTGCGCGCTGATCCTGATCGTCAACGGTTTCAGCCTTTTCCATAACCTGCAATCGCTGAAGGGCGCCAATGAACAGTTGGCCCTCAGTTCGCGCGTCGCCGAACGCTTGCAATACCTGAACGTGCTGGTGCTCGATGCCGACAGCAGTGCGCGCGGCTATTTCATTTCGGGCAAAGAGGCTTACCTTGGCCCGACCCGCTCGGTCGTCACCGAATCGGAACAGCAGTTCCGCGAGCTGGAGAAGCTGCTTGCGAATAATCCGATCCAGCTGAAAAACCTGCAGCAGCTTCAGGTATTGGTGCGCAAGCGCATTGCCATCCTCACGCAGGCCATCGAGGTCTACAAGCACGGCGGCCTGGACGACATCGTCAATATCGCCAAGGTCAGCGACGAGCGCAGCGGCATGGATGAAATCCGCCTGCAAGTGGTGATCATGGTGCGCGAACAGGGCGAAGCCATGTCGGCGCGCGCTGCCAGCTTCTACCAGGAGTACCAGAAGGCCGTCGTGATGGGCGCCGGCATCAATGCCATCGCCATCGTGGTGCTGGTGATGTTCTACCAGCTGGTTCGCCGCAGCTTCGTGCACCGGGCAGCGGTGGAGCATGCGCTGCAGCTGTCGAACGAAAGCCTGGAATCGATGGTGCAGCAGCGTACCGAGCAGCTATCCGTGCTGTCGCGCCACTTGATTTCGATCAGCGAAGAAGAAAAGATGCGCCTGTCACGCGAGCTGCACGACGAGATGGGTGCCAACCTGACTTCGATCAGCATGGACATCGCGGCGGTAGCGCACCAGCTGCAAAAGACCAATCCGGAACTGGCGGCCCAGTTGCGCCGCGCGCGCGGCACCCTGGTCGATACGGTGGAACTGAAGCGCCGCATCATCGAAGACTTGCGGCCAAGCCTGCTGGACAACCTGGGACTGTGCGCGGCAATCGATAGCTATTGCGAAGACTTCACGCGCATGACGAACATCCCGTGCGAGACCGAGATCGGACCCGACATCGATGCGGTGGCCAAGGCGGGCGACAGCAGCCTGTCGATTGCCTTGTTCCGAATCGTGCAGGAATCGCTGACCAATATCCGCAAATACGCCAAGGCCGGCCATGTCAGCGTCTCGCTCAAGCTGCAGCGCGACGACATGCTGGTGCTGCGCATTATCGATGACGGTATCGGGATTGCCGCTCCTACGCTGGCCAAACCAATGTCGCATGGCTTGCTGGGGATGCGGGAACGGGCTTTGTTGCTGGGCGGGGTATTGAATATCCGCCGTGGGCGGGGTGACCGGGGAACTTGTATCGAGGTCTATATTCCCCTGAAGGGCCGGGGCAAACGCGCTGTCGGCGCGGTGCCCCCGGCAATACTGCATCCTAGCAGCACGCTACATCAGCGAGCAGGCGATCGTACTCCGTCTTCGCCACCTTATAGCACTCGCCCGCATAACGTTCCAGACCTTCACGATCAATAACGGTGATGTTGCCGCGGCGGTAGGTGATCATGCCGTCTTCCTGCAGCTTGCCGGCAGCGGCGGTGATCGATTCGCGGCGCACGCCCAGCATGATCGAAATCATTTCCTGGGTCACCTTCAATTCATTGCTTGGGGAGCGGTCCAGGCGGTCGAGCAGCCAGCGGCACAGTTTCTGTTCGATCGAGCTGTGCCGGCCGCCAACGGCGTTCTGGGCCATCTGCGCGAACAGTGCGGCGTTGTAGCGCATCAGCAGCTGGGGCAGGGCGCCGCCCTGGTTGAAGGCGTCGCGCAGGGCTTGCGCTTTCAGGCGGTAGCCGTAACCGGCGCTTTGCACAACGGCGGTGCTCATGGCGCGCTCACCGGCAAACATCGACACGCCAACCACACCCTCGTGGCCGACCACGGCGATCTCGGTGGTCGCACCATCTTCCATTACGTACAGCAGGGACAGGATGGCGGTAGTCGGGAAGTAGACGTATTCCAGCTTGCTGCCGAATTCAAACAATTCCTTGCCGAAAGGCAGTTGCACCAGCTCCAGGTGCTCGAACAGGGACTCCAGTGCTTCACGAGGGAGGGCTGCCAGCAGTTCATTTTGCTGGGCGCCGCTGTAGCTGACAACCGGCCGGGACGCAACTTTGAACTCCGTCGAGCCGATAGGCATTGCTTGCGGCAGCGAGTTCTTGGCAGAGACGCTAAGTTGAGTGTTGTTCATTTTATCCTCACAGAACTAAAGTACACGGTATTGCAGTCGGCATTCCTAGGGTGCTGCTTGCCGATCGCGTTGGTAATACTTTAATTTTCTATGTGAGCGATGAACATAAGACCTGTTACCTCCATCATGTAGGCTGGCAACATGGCAGTTTGTCAGGCTAGTCCTACAACATTGTAATTTTAGCTGGCGCACGTTTAAAAAATGGGGACGTACCCCATTTTTCCGCAGCTGAAAAATGGGGTACGTCCCCATTTTTTAAACGGAACTGTCCCAGGGCCTTGTTGAGGATGGCAGTTTCCGCATGGACACGGCTGGCGCTCTCCGAAGCTTGAACTACCAGTGCCGCATTCTGGCGGGTCATGTCATCAATACGGTGCAGGGCGCCATTGATGCGCGCAATCTCGCTGCGCTGGCCCGCCTCGGCGGCAGTAATGCGGGCGATGACTTCTTCCATGCTGCGGACGGAGGCCACCACTTGCTGCGTGGTGGCGCCGGCGGCATCGACCTGGGCGTTCCCGCTTTCCACCTTGCTGACCGAATCGCTGATCAGGTGCTTGATTTCCAGAGCGGCGGCGGCCGACCTCTGGGCCAGTCCGCGCACTTCGGTGGCAACGACGGCGAAGCCGCGGCCGTGATTGCCGGCGCGTGCCGCTTCCACGGCGGCATTCAGGGCCAGGATGTTGGTCTGGAAGGCTAGGCCATCAATGACGCCGATAATGTCGGCAATGCGATCGGAACTGCTGCGAATTGCTGCCATCGTGTCGACGACGGCGCCAACGCTGGCACCGCCGCGCTGGGCCACGCCGGCCGCCTGTTGCACCAGCTGGCGGCCATCGTCGGCGTGGGCGCTGTTGCGGCGTACGGCGGCGTCGAGTTCTTCCATTGCGGTGACGGTGACGCGCAGGGCTTCGGCCTGGGTGCTGGTTGAACCGTTCAGCGCCGCGCTGCCGCCGGCGAGTTCGTCGGCGGCGATGGCAATGCGAGCCGCGCCGTTGCGGATATCGGTCACCAGGGTTTCCAGTGCCGCTGTCATGCCGCTGAAGGCGTTGGCCAGTCCGCCGATTTCGTCTTGCGCCGGAGAGGCGATGCGGACACTGAGGTCGCCGGCGGCAGCAGCGTGCACGGCACGGTTCAACTGGCGGATGTCGCGTGTGAAGGAGGCGTAAAAGCCTGCCCCCAGCCACGCGGCCAGCACGATGGCCAGCAAGACCACGGCCGCAACTCCGTTGCGGCGCAGCGTGTCTTGCGCTGCCCGCCCGGCCAGCAGGTGTTCAAGCGCATCGGCGCTGCTGCCGGACAGCGCTTGCAGGGCCGCCGCCGTTTGCAGGCCGGCGGCGTTGAATTCCTTGCCGCTGGTCTGGTTGTAGGAGTTCAGCACTTCGTTGCGGGCGCGTTCCAGGAAGGCGAGTGCGGACGGCACGGCGGCCAACTGCGGCTCCAGCGCCGGCGTCAGGCCAGGGTTGTTGGCGAGGATGCCTTTGTATTGGCCCGGCAGGCGCTCGAGCTCATGGCGCGCCAGCATGGCGGTGGCGTTCAGCATCTGGTCTTCGTTGGCTTCGAACAGGCCGCTGTCGATATAGGCGGCGCCGCGGCCGGTGATCACAGACAGGTTTTCTGCCAGGTCCGGCAAAGTCTTGAGGAAGGGGGCAATCAGGTAAGCGCTGCGTACCTCCGGGTCGAGCGACAGGCGCGAGCGGTCGGCAGCCTGGGCGGCGAGGGCGTCGAGCTGCGCGATCAGCTTGCTGTGCGCGGCAAAGCTGGTGCGCGCATCGAGGCTGGCCTGGCGCTGCTGCAGTTGCTGCCAACCCTGCTCAAGTTCGGCCTGGACGGGCAGGCTGGCCAACGGTCCGATTGCAAGCGGGCGCAAGCCGGCCAGGGCGGCTGCCGCTGCCTGGCTGGCGGCGGCAACTTCGCGTGCGCCTTCTTGCTGGCTGGCGGCCAGGCGCAGGTGTTCCAGGTTGCGCTTTTCCTGCAGTTGGCGGCGCAGCTCGTGCAACTGGCGCACATAGGCCAGGCCTTGCCGTTCCTGCACGGTGAAGGATACCGATTTGTGCAGCTCCGCCACCAGCAGGCCCGAGGCCAGCAGCAGCGGAAGCAGGAAAACGAGGGAAACGAGGGCGAACTTGGGCAGCAGTCGCAGCCTCTGCATGAGGGCGATGGCGGGGGCGAGGAGGATCATGAGCGGGGCTTTGGGCGAGGTTTTTTCAGGCGCGATAATGATGCAAGGCAATTGTTACCTCGTGATGAATCGGGGCATAATGCGCGGTAATCAACTTATTCCGTACCCCATGCACGTAATCCTGGTAGAAGACGACGCAGTATTGGCCGATGGCGTGGTCCGGGTGCTGTCCGGCCATGGCATGAAAGTCGAGCTCCTGCAAAACGGCACCGAAGCGGATGCCTTGCTGCAGCGCCCCGGCCCGGTCGACGTGCTGGTGCTCGATATCGGCTTGCCGGGCCTGGATGGCTTTGAAGTGGTGCGCCGCCTGCGTGCGCGCGGCAGCCAGCTGCCGGTGCTCCTGCTGACGGCGCGCGATGCGGTGGAAGACCGCGTGCGCGGCCTTGAGCTGGGCGCCGACGATTACCTGGTCAAGCCTTTCGCCACGCCGGAACTGGTGGCGCGCCTGCGCGCGCTGGCGCGACGCCACGCGCCGAAACCCAGCGTGCTGCAAATGGGCTCGCTGGTGCTGGACCTGGGCGCCAAGCGCGCCCGCGTGCGCGATACCGTGATCGACCTGTCGGTGCGCGAATGGGCCGTGCTGGAATATCTGCTGCAGCACAGCGCGCGCGTGGTCAGCAAGCAGCAGATCATCGATGCCATCCTGCCCTGGGGCGAGGATGTGACTCCCAATGCGGTGGAGGTGTATATCTCGCGCATCCGCCAGAAAACGGCAGATGCCGGCATCAGCATCCGCACCATCCGCGGCTTTGGCTATATGCTGGAAGCAGCCAATGGGTAAAACACTTGGATAGCATCCGCCTGCGCCTGCTCAAGTGGCTGATCGCCCCGGTTCTCATGCTGAACCTGGCCGGCGTGGCGCTGAGCTATGCGCTGGCCTGGATCCCGGCCCAGATTGCCTTCGACCAGTCGCTCAGCGACGCCGCTGCCATGCTGGGCGCCCGCATCAGCGAAAGCGAAGGTCGGCTGGTGCTCGACTTGCCGCCGGCCGCCGAGCGTGCCTTGCGCGAAGACGAACTCGATAAAGTCTATTTTTCCGTGCGCGACAGCCAGGGCCGCCTGGTGGCAGGCGATGCCGTGCTGCCGATCTTTCCGGCGCGTGCCGGCGCGCCTGCGGTCGACGCCGTCGTCGAGAAAAATCCGGTGCGCCTGGTGGCGCTGCCGGTGCTGACCGGCCAGCAGCAGGGCATCGTGGTGGTGGCCAAGACGCTGCGCAAGCGCGGCCAGGCACGCACCGCCATCGTGCGCGCCATGCTGCCGCTGGCAGCAGTGTTCACGCTGGCCTCGATCGGGCTGGTGTGGTTTTCGGTCACCAATGGCCTGTCGCCCTTGCATAAAGTGAGGGCCGGTATCCAGGCGCGTGGCGCCGAAGACGTGTCTCCGATTCCAGCCGGCGACGTGCCGCCGGAGGTGATGCCGATGGTGCATTCCTTCAATGGCTTGCTGGAGCGCGTGCGCGAAGGCGCCCAGGCGCAGCAAGACTTCCTGGCCAATGTGGCGCACCAGCTGCGTACCCCGCTGGCCGGCATGCGCACCCAGATCGAGTTGCTGGCGGCGCAGGAGCGCACGCCGGCCGCCGCGTCGTCGCTGGCGATGATGCAGGCCTCGACCGAGCGCATGATCCGCCAGGTCAACCAGTTGCTGGCGCTGGCGCGCGCCGAGCCCGGCCCCTTGCGCAAGACGAACATGGAGCGCCTGTCGCTGGACCAGGTGCTGGAAGAATCGATCCAGCATTTCGTCGAGCAGGCGCTGCGCAAGGACATTGATCTTGGCTTCGACCTGCAGCCGACCAAGGTGACGGGCGACCG
>JBCNOP010000114.1:0-15685 GCA_039593775.1 Pseudoduganella sp. | reverse complement strand
TGCGCAATACCTGGGTGTTGACGAAGAAGCCAATCAACCCTTCCAGCTCCACCCGGTTGCGGTTGGCGATCGGCACGCCGACGCGGACATCCTGCTGGCCCGACAGACGGAACATCAGTACGTCAAAGGCCGCTTTCATGGTCATGAACAGGCTGGCGCCGTGCTCGCGCGCCAACTTGCGCAGGGAGCCTGCCAACGCCGCGTCGAGCGTAAAGCGGTAGCGCGCGCCATCCGGTCGCGCCACGGCTGGGCGCGGACGGTCGGTCGGCAGGTCGAGCTGCGGCTGTTCGCCGCCCAATACGGACGTCCAATAGGCCAGTTCGCGCTCCAGCACCGCCCCATCCTGGGTAGAACGCTGCCACGCTGCGAAGTCGGCGTATTGCAGTGGCAACGGTGGCAAGGCATGCGGCGTGCCGGCACGGCATGCGACGTAGAGCGCCGCCAGTTCGCGCAACAGAATATTGATCGACCAGCCGTCGGAAACGATATGGTGCAGCGACAGCAATAGTACGTGTTCCTGCGGCCCCAGTTGCAAGAGGTGCAGGCGCAGCAGCGGTCCTGCCGCCAGGTCGAACGGCTTGCGCGCGTCCTCAGTGGCCAAGCGCAGCACTTCGGCCGATTGTGCCTGCCCGTCCAGCGCACGCAGGTCGCTGATCGGCAGCATCACTTCGACATCGCCGGCAATTTTCTGTACCGCCGCACCGTCGATCTCGTGGAAAGTGGTGCGCAGGATCTCATGGCGTGCCAGCAGCGCATCGAAGGCGCCTTTCAACGCCGCGACGTCGAGCAGGCCATCGATACGAATCTCCGCCGGGACGTTATAGGCAGCGCTTTCCGGTTCCATGCGGTGCAGGAACCATAAGCGCTGCTGGGAAAACGACAGCGGCAGCGCATGTCCACGTGCTGCCGGGCGCAGCGGCGGCAATACCGGTGCCGCCGCGGTCGTGGTGGCAGCAGTCCGGGCGGTGCCCTGCTCCAGCAACTGCGCCAGGCCGGCGATGGTCTGCTGCTCGAACACCTGTTTTGGCAGCAGCTTGAGCCCCTTGGCGCGGGCGCGGGCGATGATCTGCAGCGACAGGATCGAGTCGCCGCCCAGCGCGAAGAAGTTGTCATGTACCCCAACGCGCTCCAGCTTCAGCACGTCCTGCCAGATCGCGGCCAATGCGCATTCGATGTCGCCGGACGGCGCGACGAACTGCGCTGCCGGCGCCTTGCTGGCCTGCGGCAAGGCCTTGCGATCAAGCTTGCCGTTGGCCGTCAGCGGCAACTGGTCCAAGCGCACCAGCAGCGACGGCACCATATAGTCAGGCAGGCTGAGGGCCAGCGCGTCGCGCAGGGCATCGAGGTCCAACGATGCCGGTGCGGCAACATAGCCCACCAGCCGTGCCGCCTCGCCCGCCGTGTCCAGCACGACGGCCGCATCGGCCACGCCCGGCGCGGCCTTCAGCAGGGCCGCAATCTCGCCCGGTTCCACGCGGTAGCCACGCAGCTTCACCTGTTCATCGCGGCGGCCCAGGTATTCCAGCTGCCCTTCGGGCAGGATGCGCGCCGCATCGCCGGTACGATACAGGCGTGCTCCGGGCACCCCGAACGGATCGGGAATGAAGCGTTCCGCCGTCAGGCCAGGACGCGCCAGATAGCCGCGCGCCAACTGGGCGCCGCCGATATACAGTTCCCCCGGCACGCCAACCGGTACCGGCGCCAGTTCGGCGTCCAGCACAAGCACCTGGTTGTTCGCCAGTGGACGACCCAGCGGTAAGATACGGGCGGCGGCGCGTGCCGTGGCGTCGTGCGCATGGGTCAGCACGCCGACCGTGGTCTCGGTCGGACCGTAGTGGTTAACGATACGGCAAGCCGGCGCCAGGCGCTCGATCGTCTCTACCAGCTCCCAACTGCTTGCCTCGCCGCCCAGCACCAGGCAGCGCTTGGGCAGCACTTGCGACGGCGTGGCCGCCTGCAGCAGGCCAGCCAGGTGGCTTGGCACGATCTTCAGCGCATCGATGCTGTGCGCCGCCATGTAGGCGCCGAAGCGGTCCGGGTCGAAGGCGCATTCCTCCTCGACCAGGTGCAGCGCGCAACCATTGGCCAGCGCACCGAACAGCACGGTATGCCCCAGGTCCGCCGCGACGGTGGAAACCAGGGCCATGCTGTGGATAGTATCGAGCGGCATGCGCGCGCCGACGGCGGCGACGTAGTTGGCGAGCGCCCCGTGGCTGACCACCACGCCCTTCGGCTGGCCGGTGGAACCTGAGGTGTAGATCACATAGGCCGCGTGCAATGGCTGCGTGCGGCCCGGCAGTGCTTCGACCGTGTAGCGCGCCAAGTCGGTCGAGCACAGGAAGTCTGCATCAATCACGCAAGCCGCTGCGCTGTCCGCGAGCTGGAAGCGCAAGCGTTCGGATGGCCATTTCGGATCGAGCGGCACGTACGCGGCGCCCGCCTTCAGGATCCCCAACATCGCAACCACCATGTCCACGCTGCGCGGCAGCTTGATGGCGACACGCGTTTCCGGCTGCACGCCTTGTTCGGCCAGGTATTGCGCAATCCGGTTCGATTGCTGGTCCAGTTCAAGGTAGCTCAGGCGACGCTCGCCCGCCATCAGGGCCGTGGCGTCGGGCCGTCGCTGCGCCTGCGCCGCGATGCGCGCAGGCAGCGACTGGAATGGTGCCGTCTCATCCGGCCCCTGCGCTTGCTGGACGAGCTGCGCCCGCGCTGCATCGTCCAGCAAAGGCAGATCGGCGACCGGCTTATGCGGCGCGACGACCAAGGCGGCCAGCAAGATCTCCCAATGCGTGGACCAACGCGCGACTGTTGCTGCGTCGAACAGGTCGGTTGCGTAATTGAACACGCAGGACAGCTCGCCCTCGATCTCGGTGACGTCCAACGCCAGGTCGAAGCGCGATTGCTGCTCGTCGATCGCCTCGACCACCACGTCCAGGCCGTCGAGGCCTGCCATCTCGGTCCAGCGTTGCTGCAGCACGAACTTCACCTGGCACAGCGGCGAGTGACTGAGGCTACGCTCTGGCTGCAGGGCATCCACCAGTTGTTCGAACGGCAGGTCCGGGTGGGCTTGCGCGCCCAGCGCCGCTTCGCGCACCTGGCGCAGCAGCGCGGAGAACGGCGCGCGGCCGTCGACCATGGCGCGCATCACCTGGGTGTTGACGAAGAAACCGATCAGGCCTTCCAGTTCGACGCGGCTGCGGCCGGCGATCGGCACGCCAACGCGCAGGTCAGATTGGCCGGACAGGCGATGCAGCAGCACGTTGAATGCTGCGAGGAGCGTCATGAACAGGGTCGCACCCTGCTCGTGGCCGAGCCGTTTCAGTTGATCCGTCAAGGCCGCCGGTAACCGTACCGCATGACGTGCGCCGCGCTGGCTTGGCACAGCAGGACGAACGCGGTCGGCCGGCAGTTCCAGCACCGGCTGCTCACCGCCCAGTTGCTCCGTCCAGTACGCCAACTGTTGCGCCAGTTGGTCGCCACCCAGTTCCTGGCGCTGCCACAGTGCATAGTCGGCGTACTGAACGGCCAGCGGCGGCAGCGACGGCACATGGCCGTTGGCCAGCGCGCCGTATGCGGCGGCGATTTCGCGCAGCAACACGCTCATTGACCAGCCGTCGGACACGATATGGTGCATGACCATCAGCAGCACATGCTCCTGCGCGCCCAGCTTGAACAACTTGAGACGCAGCAGCGGCCCCGCCGACAGGTCGAAAGGCCGGGAAGCCTCGCTGGCCGTCAGCTGCGCCACAACCGCCTCGCCGCCCTGCCCGACGTCGACCACGGGCAGCGCAATCGCGGCATCTGCCGCCACCACTTGCCGCGCTTCGCCGTCGGCTTCCTGGAAGGTGGTACGCAGAGCTTCATGGCGCTGCAACAGGTGGCTGAAGGCCGCCTGCAAGGCCGTCACGTCAAGTTCCCCCTTCAGACGCAACGTCGCGGGCAGGTTGTAGGCCGCGCTCTCAGGCTCCATGCGGTGCAGGAACCACAAGCGCTGCTGGGCGAACGAGAGCGGCGTGCTGGCGCCGCGCACCAATGGCAGCAGTGGCGCCACGGCGGTAGCCGACATGCCCTTGATACGCTCGGTCAGTTGCGCCACGGTAGGCGCCTCGAACAAGGCGCGCACCGCGACGTCCTGGCCCAGGGCCTGGCGCAGGCGCGCGGCCAGGCGTACCGCCAGCAGCGAGTCGCCGCCCAGCTCGAAGAAATTGTCATGGATACCGACCTGCGGCACGCCGAGCACCTCGGCCCACAAGGAGGCCAGCTGCGCCTGCGCCGCGTCGCGCGGCGCCGCATAATCGGCGCCCAGCAGCCAGTCGCGGTCGCGCCGGAACTCGGCCTCCACTGGCAGGCTGCCATCCAGCCAGCCCAGGCGGCAGGCGGAGCGCTGCAGTTTGCCGCTGGAAGTCTTCGGCAATTCGCCCGGCGCCAGCAGCAGGATCACGCTGGCCGGTTCCTGGTGTTCGAATGCGATGGCACGGTGGATGGCGCGGAACAGCGCCTGTGGATCAAGCTTCTTCAACACCGTGCGTGGCAGTTCAGCCGCAACGCCGATACCCTCCACACCGTCGATCTCGAGCGGGAAGGCAGCTACGCGGCCTTTGCGCACTTGCGGCACTGCCGCTTCTACGGTCAGTTCAATATCCTGCGGATAGATGTTCTGGCCGCGCAGGATGATCACGTCCTTCAGGCGCCCTGCGATGACCAGTTGGCCCTCGTGCCAAAAACCGAGATCGCCGGTGCGCATCCAGGGTTGCGCCTCGCCCTCCAGGCGCGCCTCGAACGTGGCCGCAGTCGCTTTTTCGTTGCGCCAGAAGCCTTCGGCAACGCTGGAACCCTGCACCCAGAGCTCGCCGACGCGCCCCGGAGCGCACGGTGCGAGACTGGCCGGATCGACGATCTCGACCCGGTGGTCTGTCCATACCTGGCCGCAGGCGACCAGGCTCACACCATCGTCCTGCAGCACCACCTCGCCGCGCCCCAGCGCATCGGCATTGAAGCGGTGGTCGATCATGCCCTTGCCGCGTACGCCGCCGCTGACGAACACTGTTGCTTCCGCCAGGCCGTAGCAGGGATACAGCGCATCCTCGCCGAAACCGGCGGGTTTGAATTTATCGGCAAACTGGCCAAACGTGCTCACCCGCACTGGCTCGGCGCCATTGAACGCCAGGCGCCAGGACGACAGGTCGAGCTCATCGACGGCCGACTCGGCAATGCGCTCCAGGCAGAGGCTGTAAGAGAAATTCGGGCCGCCGCTGATGGTGGCCTTGTGGTCGGAGATCGCCTTCAGCCAGCGCAGCGGACGCTCCAGGAACTGGCGCGGCGACATCAGCACCAGCGTCACGCCGCTGAAGATCGGCTGCAGCATGGCGCAGATCAGCCCCATGTCGTGGTACAGCGGCAGCCAGCTGACCCACTTGTCGACACCCTCCTGCACACCATAGGCGGCGGCCAGCGCCAGCTCATTGCCGATCAAGTTACGGTGGCTCACCATCACGCCCTTGGGCGTGGCCGTGGAGCCGGAGGTGTATTGCAGGAAAGCGATCGTCTGCGGCAGGATTTCCACCGGAAGCCACTGGTCCTCGTGGCAATCGTTCGGCAGCACGTCGGTCGCCAGGATCAGGGCCGCATCGTTGGCCGGCAGCATGCGCTGCAGGCCCGGCAGCGCCGCACTGTCGGTCAGCACCAGGCGCGGCGCTGAATCGTCCAGCATGGCCAGCAGGCGCTTCAGATGTTGCGGGTGAGCCATTTCCGGCGGATAGGCCGGCACCGCGATGATGCCGGCATACAGACAACCGAAGAAGGCCACCACGTAATCCGGGCCGGTCGGGTACAGCAGCAAGGCGCGCTCGCCAACGCCGGCGTGGCGCTGCAAATAAGCCGCCATCTGGCGCGCGCGCCGGTCCAGTTCCGCAAAGCTCATGTCCAGGCCAACGGTTTCCCCGTCCAGCAGGAACTGGATCGCAGAGCGGTCGGGATGCAGGGCGGCGCGACGGCGCAGCACGTCGACGAATTCGAGGCTCGATTGAACAGCGTTGGTCATACTTACCTTTCAGGCAAAGCGCACCCGGCCGCCGTGATGCGGCGTACCAGGTAGTAATCGGAAAATGGGGAATCGGCGGGCGAACAGCGGCTTGCTTAACTACCGTGGCCTTGCGCCATGGCGACGACGACGCGGCGAGGTCCTTTGAACGGTGCACGTCCGTGCGCCGCCAGCATGTTGTCGAGCATGAGCACGTCGCCTTGCTGCCACGGGAAACGGACCGTCACGCTGTCGTAGACGGCGCGGATTTCATCGAGGATGGCATCCTCGATCGGGGAACCATCGCCATAGTAGACGTGGCGCGGCAGGTCCGCCTCGTCGACGATAGCCAGCAGGGCCTCGCGCACCGGCACCTCCAGCGCGGAGACATGGAACAGGTGCGCCTGATTGAACCAGACCGCCTCCCCGGTGCGCGGGTGGGTGGCGACAGCTTGGCATAGTTGGCGCGTGCGCAGCTCGCCATCCTCCTTCCATTCCCATTCGATGCCCTGGCTGCGGCAATAGGCCTCGACAGTTGCCGGGTCTTCGGTGTTGAACACCTGCTGCCACGGCACATCGAGGCCATTGCCGTAATTGCGAACGTACATCAGGCCGCGCGCAATGAAGCGCTCGCGGATGGCCGGATCGATGCGGCGGTACACCTCGCGGCTGTCGGCGATCGGTGTCTCGCCGCCTTCCGGCGCGG
This sequence comes from Pseudoduganella sp., assembly GCA_039593775.1. Lineage (GTDB taxonomy): Bacteria > Pseudomonadota > Gammaproteobacteria > Burkholderiales > Burkholderiaceae_D > Rugamonas. The sequence continues at coordinate 8,957 of JBCNOP010000114.1, read as the reverse complement.
CCGTGTGACAGTAGAACCAGATGCGCATCGGCCATTGGCGTGTATAGGCCTGCTCGTTATGCAGTGGAATCGACTGGTGCGCCGGATATTCGGTCGAGGTGTAGACACCTTGCTCTACCTTGCTGCGTGGCGTCGAACCAAACTCATAATTCAACAAAGGATCGCCAAAGGAGGCGGCAAAATCCTTGAACGCCGACACATCCGGCACGCGGAAACCGCGCAGCAAGATGCCCCCTGCCCGCTCCAAGTGCTCGGCCACATAAGGATGGATGACGTCGCGCGCCTCCTCCAGGCTCATTTCCGGTGCGGGTGGCGTTACCAGCAGCGGCAACTCGGTCTTTGCATTCATGTTCTGCGTCCATGGAAAGGTCAATTTTGCGAATATTGCATCAGCACGATTGCGGCGTCAATACAAATGCGAATTATTCTCATTTGTGTTTACATTCGCATTTTCGTTGCTTATAATCCAGATGGACGTTTTTACAACGCATTGCTAAACCATTGTCACCAAAGGAGAACCCATGAGCTGGGATAGTGAAGACACCGTTTTCCAGGTAGTCGCAAACGGCGAGGAGCAGTATTCGATCTGGCCCACCCACAAGGACCTGCCGGCCGGCTGGCGCGCCACCGGCTTCAGCGGTAAGAAGGCCGATTGCCTGGCCCATATCCAGGAGCTCTGGACCGACATGCGCCCTTTGAGCCTACGCGAACAGATGGCCGCCAGCGCTTAAGCCGTGGTCGCCTCCCCCTGGCTCATGCGCCAACCCGGAAGCGCACGCCGCTTCCGTCTGTTCTGCTTTTCTTACGCAGGCGGCAGTGCCGCCCCCTACTTGGCATGGCAGGCCGCCCTGCCCCCATCGATTGAAGTGTGCGCAGTCCAACTACCGGGCCGCGGCCCAAGGCTGCTGGAAAAACCCCTGCGTTCGATGTTCCAGCTGGTCGAAGTACTGGCGCCGATCATCGCACGTGAGGCCGACCTGCCCTTTGCCTTTTTCGGACATAGCCTGGGCGGCTTGCTGGCCTTCGAGCTTGCGCGGCACTGCCGGCGGCACTGGCTGCCCATGCCGGAACACCTGTTTGTCTCGGCCAGCAGCGCGCCGGGGCAACGCCGCAACCCAAAGCGCCTGCACACGCTCGACGATCATGCGCTGATTGAAGCGTTGCGTGAATACAATGGCACACCGCCAGCGGCACTGGCGGACCGGGAACTGATGGAGTTGCTCTTGCCTGCCATTCGTGCCGACTTCGCCGTCGTCGAGAACTATGCCTACGGCGAAGGCGCGCCGCTGGACATCCCCATCAGTGTGCTGGCCGGCAGGCAAGACAACCACGTGGCGCCAGGCAGCCTGCAAGGGTGGCAAGGCGAAACCACTGCCACCTGCACCACGCATTGGTTCGATGGCGACCATTTCTTCATTCATGCGCAGCAGCGCGCAGTGATCGACTGCATCCGCGCCGGTCTGACCGTACCGCAGCCCGCCTGAATGAACCTGGGCGCCAACGACGTTCATGTCTGGCTGGTAAATCTGGATGACAGCGCACTGGATGCGCTCTCCAGTACACTGGAGCATGGTGAACTGGCAAAGGCAGCCAGCTTTGCGACGACACGCCTGCAATCGCATTACCGCCGCTGTCGTGGCAGCCTGCGCACTTTGTTGGCCCGGTACACGGGGCAAGCCGCGGCCGCGCTTCGCTTCGAGTATGGCCACCAGGGCAAGCCGTCGCTGGCGCACGCCGATTGGCACTTTAACGTTGCCCACAGTGGCGCTCGGGCCTTGGTCGCTATCGCGCGTGCGCCTGTGGGCGTCGATCTCGAAGCCACGGACAGAGCATCCGTCAACCCCGAAGAACTGCTTCCTCTCGTCTGCACTGACGCCGAGGCCACGGCGCTGCGCGCCATGAATGCAAGCGAACGGCATGACGCATTCTATCGGCTGTGGACGCGGAAGGAGGCATTCTGCAAAGGTCTGGGACTGGGCCTACAGCTCGATCTACCGCAGGTGCGCACGCTTCGTTATTCACTGCATGGAAGCGTACAAATGCATTGCGAAGGTATCACCGAGGATTGGTTTGCCTATGAACTGCCACCTATTCCCGGTTACGCTGCCAGCCTTTGCCTGCCCCACGCCACGGCCCAAGTACAATTCCTGGCGCATACGGCAACACACATACCATAGCCAAGCCCAACAGGCCAAGCTGGCAAAGCCACAGCACCGGTCCAACTGCAGTACCATCCACCAGAGTCGCGGTCGCTAGCGAAATGGCGAGCAACGCGATGCCCGCCAGACCCAACAACCAGCGATGGTGCCGCGCCAACGATACCAGCCCCAGCCGGTGACGCTGGCTGGACGAGCGCAGGCATAACACCACTAGAGCGAACCAGCCGGTAACCAGCGAACATACTGCAAGCGCCACCGCGTTCATGCCTGCACCTGATGCGCCGGGACCACCTGCAATACGCTTGGACGCGAAGCGAGACGACGTCCAGCAACGATGGCAAGGAATGCGGTCGCGATCAGCACCAGGTCGGTACCGGCCACTGCCATGCTCCCCTGCGCAACGGACCGCATGAGGTGGTCGCCAGTCACCGTGGCATTGAGCAGCATGGCGCACACAGCGAGCGCGGCGCAACCCCACGCCTGCTCGCGCCAGGCGGTACGCAAGTCCCCGCGACCCCGCACTTGGATAGCACAAGCAAGCGCATGACACAGTGACAGCCCCCAGGCTGCAAAAAATATCACCTGCTCAGCCAGTGCACGCTGCGCCAATGCCGCCGGCAGCAGCTTATTGGCAACGAGCATGGCGAGCGTTGCAAGCAACACGCCGACCGTACCTGCTGCCGCCACGGCATTGACCACCCGGTGGCTGATTTGGCCAAGCCGCTCCTGGCGCGCGCGCCGTTTTTCAACCCACAGGAGCAAGCCCGTCGCGATCATCAGCGAAGACACCAGCCCCATGCCAAAATACATCCAGCGCAGTCCCCAATGGTCAAAGCTCAGCATATGCAGGCCGGAAAAGAAACGCTGCACCCGCAATGCCGGCACCAGCCGCTGCTGGTCCAGTACTTCACCGGTCACGCCATCGAAAGTCACGGCGACATTGTCATTGACCACCTGGTCGTGCGGCCGACGTTGCACCTCCACCAGCGCGTTGCGGTCGCCGGGATTGCGCACGATCACACGCCGCACTTCACCTCCGCCCCAGATTGCGCGCGCCTGCAGCACCATGGCGTCGATCGACGCCAGCCTGGCAGGCTCCTTGGCCGCAGGGCGCGTCATGAAGCCCGTGGCCTCCTTGATGATATTGGCACCATCGGTCGAATAGACTACCGACATGCCCGCCTCCATATAGACGAACAGGAAGATGATCAATCCCGACAAGGTAATGATGAAATGGAAGGGCAGCAACAGGATGGAAGACGCATTGTGCAGGTCAAGCGTGGCACGCTGCATGGATTTTCCGGGGCGAAAGGTGAAGAAATCCGCGAATATCTTGCGATGGATGACAACGCCAGTCACCAGCAGCACCAGCATGATCACCGCCACCAGCGCCAGCAGCCAGGTGCCCAGGTCCATCCATTGGATGTGGAACGAAAAATGGAAGGGATAGAAGAACCCTGTGCCGCCTTTGCTGCCCGGATCGGCGAGTGCCGCGTTGCTGCTTGCGTCAACCAGGCGCGCCTCGATACCATCCTTGCCAAGCCAGCCAACCGTCATGACAGGCTCACGGCCATTCGGGTAGAGCACATTCCACAGCCTAGCCTGTGGCGCGAGCCGCTCCAGCTGCGGCAAGGCAGCAGCCTCGAACGACACTTCGGCCGGCGGCGCCAGGCGCGTGGCCGGCATCATCCAACGATCGATCTCCTTGTCGAAGACCGACAGCGTACCCATGAAGAAAACCAGGAAGAGCAGCACCGAGAACAGCACACCCGCCCAGGTGTGCAGGTAATCCATGGCCTGCCGGAACGATGGCTGCTTATCCATGCAGGAAGCTCCATGCCAGCAAACCGAATGCGACAGCACTGCCCAGCCCCCATGCGGCGGCCCGCCACGCCGAGGCGGCGGAAAATGCCGCGAGAATGGCCGCCATCCAGACCAGGAAGGCCAGCATGCCGGCTGTGATCGTCGCATCCACGCGGGGCATCCAGCCCGCAGCCGCGATAGCAGCAGCGCTTCCGGCCATGAAGCTTTGCGCCAGCAAGAAACCGCCAATGACGCCGATGAGAGAGCGCATCAGCGCCGATTGCCAAGTAAAACGTGCAGTAGTCACAAGCAGAAATAAGCGAGAATGATTATCATTACCAATGGTAGCATTGATGCAATGCTTGCTCAACTTTCGAATGACAATTTCCAATTTGCAATTGAATCATATTGCAAATGATTCTCATTTACTCTATTATTTGCAAAAAAACTATGGAGAACACCATTGGACATTGCCCACGATATTCACGCTTCGGGATTGAAGGTCACCGCACCGCGCCAACGCATCCTTGAACTCTTTTACGCCGACCGCGAACAGCACCTGACAGCGGAAGACGTCTATCGTCTGCTGGTGGAAGTACATGATGACTTCGGCATGGCGACGGTGTACCGCGTGCTGTTGCAATTCGTTGAAGCGGGAATTCTGGTGCGCAACCAGTTTGAGAACAGCCCTGCTCGCTTCGAACTCAATACTGGCAAGCATCATGACCATATGGTCTGCACGCACTGCAGCCGCGTCGAAGAATTCGTCGACCCGGACATTGAAAAGCGTCAGAAAGTCATTGCAGAGCGCTACGGCTTTGCCTTGGTCGACCACACACTGTCCTTATATGGACAATGCCGCCGCTGCACGGAGAAGCTGGAGGCGAAACAGTAAAGGCAGCGGCAACATGAAACCAGGCTCTCCACGTGCCGTGAAACTCGACATCACCGCCAAGCGCTAATTCTCCCTGCCGCATCGCTGCGCGTGCAACGCACGCGCCTCTGTCAGATACCGACAACGTTCTGCCCCCTTCCATTGCTTGTGCGTCCAATGAACTTCTGGGCAAAGCACACTTCTCATTGAAAAAGATGACCACACTTTTTGGGCGGCAAGGCTCAAGGAAAAATGCGCTAATGGCGCGATGCCGTTCACTACGACACCTGCTCATTCCACTACTGCTATTGCCGGCAGTGGCGTCGGCTGGCCCAGAGCACCTGCTGGACGTCGTGCGATTGTGGCGCGACGTGAAGTATGCCCACCCGCTCGTTGCCGACACGACCGTGAACTGGGACCACGCCTTGGTTCAGGCCCTTCCAGCATTGCTCGCTGCGCGCGACGACGACGCACTGAAACAGGCTCTTCATCAGCTAATGCGTCCCCTGCATGATCCAGCACTGCGTATCTGGGATGAGATTGACTATGCGCCACTCGAATCGTCGAATGGGTTGCCATTGCTGGAGGACGCACAGCGGAACCTGTACATACTGCGCTTGCACGCCGGTCGCCCGGTCCCTGAGGCGTCTTGGCAAGCGGCCTTGAGACGGTTGTCAGCGGTACGCGGCCTCGTCGTCGACCTGCGCGCCGCATCGTGGCGAGCGGTCGACCACAGCGATCGCCTTGAACAACTCGCAGCCCATATCGTCACAACTCCTTTGCTCGTACCTGCCGATCAATATCGCTTCCATACGGGAGTGCCGGCGCTCGGAGCACCGACGCCCAGCGAGATGTCCGGCGGACTGCTAACGCTCAATACCCATTGGATTCCTCCTGCTCCACTGGCGCAGCGCACACCCATCGTGTTTATCGTCGACAGCATTTTCCCGGTTCCGAAGGTTGCCATCGCCTTGCAGCGCAAGGGGCTAGCGAAAATTATCGCCATTGAAGGCGTCTTGCGTTCGGTCGCGGTGCCGCTGCAGCATCGAAACATTGGTGAACGTGTGTCGGTTCAGTTTAGTCGTGGCAGAATCGTCGAACCGGCCGGGGGCATCGAATATCGCCCTGATCAAGTCATTCCCGCAGCCCACGCTGCGCACGACGAAAGCATGCCGGTCAGCGCGGCACTCCGACTTCTCCGACATCATCGCCGTTGGCATCCCGCAAAAAAAGGGGCGCCCATGCCCCCTGCCATATTCGCGCAGCAAGAGTACGATACACCAGGGTTGCCCACACCCGAACAACGCATCCTATCCGCCATCAAATTATGGGCCACCATGGATCGGCAATATCCCTACCGGGACTTGCTGGGATCCACTTGGGACGACGCTTTGGTAACATGCCTGCGCCGCATGCAACAAGTCGGCAGCAGCCTCGAATACGCCCAGGCGCTGGAAGCCATGGCGATGCAGCTTAGAGATAACCATGTTGGGGTCTGGAGCCGTGCACTGAACAATGTTCATGGCAAGGCCAATCTACCCGTTCTCCTGGCCATGGTTGACGGCAAGGTTGTCGTCACCGCGAACGTGATCGGCAAGACGCAGAATGAGTCCCTCGCTGTTGGGGACGAGATCGTTGCCGTGGATGGCCAGCCGATAGAGGTACATCTAACCCGGCTCCGCTCCGAACAATCCGCTGCGACGGAAGCAGGTGCAGAGCTTGCCGCGTTACGAGCACTGCTGCGGGGCGAGCCAGGTTCGATTGCCCAACTAAAAATCGATCGTCTCGGCGGTCCGCAGGTCGTAAAGCTTCGCCGAGAAATGATCGAAGATGAATTGGTCCAACGACCATCTTTACCCGTCATGCGACACATGACAAGGGACATCGCTTATGTCGACCTGGATCGGCTGCAACTGGAGGATGTGCCGGCCATGTTTGACTTCATCGCTGGGAGCCATGGGGTCGTCTTCGACTTGCCCGGCTATCCGCATGGCACAGCCTGGGCCATCGCCGCTCGGCTAAATGTCAAGGGCGCGAAATTCGGACCAGGAATCCATCAAACGTTTGGCGGCGGCATGCCAACCGCGGCGCCGATGCAATTAAGCTACTCCCAGCCGCTTGAGGCGCCGCGGGGCCCTATATATGACGGAAAAATTGTCATCCTGATTGACAGTCGCACCATGAGCCAGGCTGAACATACGGCGCTCATGATAGAGTCGGCAGCACCTGTGACCTATATTGGAAGTCCCAGCGTGGGCACGAATGGCGACCTGCGCCATCTACTCTTACCGGGCAAGGTGACCATCTCCTTTTCCGGTCTAAAGATCACCCGCGCTGACGGAACGCAGCTCCAGCAAGTGGGCATTCAACCGCATATTTGGGCGAAGCCCACTCTGGCTGGTCTTCGAGCCGAACGTGACGAAGTCCTTGAACGGGCTTTGCTTTATCTGCAGCTGGAAAAGTAATTGCAGCAATGCGCGAAAAACCAATCTCGCGTGCGTCACCTATGTTGATGGCGAACGATTTCCGAAGCAGCGCCCCGAGACGATTGTCGGAAAGGATGGCCGGTTTGATGTCAGTATAGGTCTGATATCATGTAACAACTTACTCAACATGTTGCAAATCAATTCATTTTCGAGCTGCGCCATCGACGGCATGTAGTCCCAGGGCATTCAGCTCGTAGGCGAGACCAAAGAATGTCAATCCTATTCTCAGCGGTGACCGCGATGATGATCGCCAGCGCACAGTTGTTCGCCGCGAATACGAGTATTCGGCTCGAATGCGTGGGCAAATCGACGTGGCTTGGCCCGACGTTACCCGCAGATATGTCCCCCAGTCCGGGCGAGGAAATGCACCTCATCGCAGTGGTATCGGCAAAATCAGTACGCCTTGACGGCAGCGACTTGGGGCGACGTACATTCTCCCTGTGCCAGCAAACCCGCGACGCCAAAGTCTTCTCCGACGAGTGTGAATCCTCTGGGTCAACGCAACAAATCAAACCTGTAAATGGGATGGGGCCGCGGCAACGCCATCTCGTCACGATCGCGAACAACTTACAGTCAATTGTGAGCGAAGAACCCGCCAATACATCGCAGGCTGGCGGCATTGCTGGCAACGGTCGGTGGATCGATACCTATGTATGCAAAGCCTCCCCTAAATGAAGTTCTGCCAGTGAATATGTCTAGCGATATCTGCACCGTCCACAAACTCACCGCGCAGTCGTCACTGCCTTCACCCATGCATCAATTTCACTGCCCCCTTGATGCGCGTCCAGACAACTTAACCTGCTTCGAGAGCGCCCCCTTTTAGTTCGCCTTGTAGACAGCGCGCGGCTTACCGCACACTGCAGCAATCGCCAGTTGCCGCAGTGTACTGAGTTCGGTAACTGGTGCTTGATCGTACATTGTGGCCGCAATGATGGAAATAGGTCGCCGCCTGTCCGAGGCGGCAGCTGGTGGACCTGTCGGATGGACAAGCCATCCATGAACCAGCGCAGGAGCAAAGCAATGCTTCGCTCCTGCCTGCCCAACATACCGATCATCGGTCGCACTTCAAGGATTTCATGCTGTCGCAATCACGTCGCCCTCCTTTTGCGTCCTGACGGCAGCACCAGCCACATGAAGTGTCAGCACACTGCCGTTCTCCAGCCGCCAAACACCGTCGGCCTCCAACTCCGCATTCCACAACGCCGCCAACGTCAGCGCAAACGGAAACCGCTCCCCTTCCCGCTCAGCCATCCCGCTTAAGATAGGCGTCGATTCCGGATCGGCGGCAGTGACATACTCAGACATGAATTCCGAAACCTGCCGACCGACCCAGATGTCCAGTTCGAACGATTGGTTCAATGCCAGCACTGCTTTACGCAACGTCGGGAGCGCGGCCAACAGTCCTGTCGAGAAGACAGTCCTGGCTGGCAATGATTCAAGTACCTCTTGACCTACCAAATCCCGACGAATGTGAAGGTCACAAAGCGCGCCCCCATCCACGAATGCCTCCTCGGCCAAAGCCAGATCCATGAAGACGTCCGGAATTGCCGCAAGCGCCTCGTAGCGCGATCGCACATAGGCTTCCCGCACGCGCTGCTCCACCCAGGTCCAGTATTCGCTGATATGGGCTAGACC
>JBCNOP010000113.1:0-15944 GCA_039593775.1 Pseudoduganella sp. | reverse complement strand
CCGTGAACCTGGGCCTGGGCTATACCCTGGACCGCTATCGCTTTGAGCTGTGGGGTTCCAACATCTTCAATACCGAAGCGTCGCAAAAAGCCCTGGTCGGCCCAAGCGAAAACATCCGCTTCCTGAATGATGCCCGTGCCTACGGCATGCGGATGCGCTACAACTTCGAATAAGCTGTCACGCCGATTGGCAAACTTGCAGGCCGCTCCCATGATCGGGTTCGGCCTGCAGTCATTTGAAAAGAGGGAGATTCGCTTGAAGAAAACGACCAAGTTGCTGGCTGTGGCAGCCTGGCTGATCGCCTGCAATCTCGCCCGCGCCGAAGTCACTGCCGCCTTTCCAGGGCTGTACGTGGACCCGCAATCGAGTGCAGCGGCCTGGGTCCGCAGCAATCCCGGCGACCAGCGTGCCGCCGAAATTGCACAATACATCGCCAGCCAGCCCAGCGCGCGCTGGTTCGGTGGCTGGAGCGGCGATATCGCCAGCGCAGTGGGGCAGCATGTAGGCAATGCGACGCAGGCGCATCGCACGCCGGTTATGGTGGCCTACAATATTCCCGGCCGCGACTGCGGACAGCATAGCGCCGGCGGCGAGCGCACGATGCAGGCCTACCAGGATTGGGTGCATGCCTTTGCCCAGGCCATCGGCGAGCGGCCCGCCATCGTCATCCTCGAACCGGACGCCTTGCCGCAGCTCGATTGCCTGGATGCGCAGGGAAAGGCCGAGCGCATGCAGCTTTTGCAGTATGCCGTGCAGGCGTTCTATGACCTGGCGCCGCGTACCCTGTTGTATATCGACATCGGTAACAGTGACTGGCTGCCGCCTGCCGAAGCGGCCAAGCGTCTCTTGCTGGCTGGCGTGGCAAGCGCACAGGGCTTCTCCCTGAATGTGTCCAACTACCGCGGGGACAGCGAAAGCAAGGCTTACGGCGTTGCAGTCGGCCAGGCACTGCAGGCTATGGCGGGCTTGAGCAAATCGTTCGTGGTCGACACCAGCCGCAACGGCGGCGGTCCCAATGGCAAGCAGTGGTGCGACGCCGCCGGGCGCAAGCTGGGCCAGCTACCGCGCATCCATGGCGTTGGCAGCCAGCCCGAGATGACGCTGTGGATCAAGGCGCCGGGGGAGTCGGATGGCTGCGCGGGTCCGGCGGGAAGCTTCATGCCGGACCTCGCGTACCAATTGATTGGCGGCCATTGAGTAGCCTCTGCGTCAGTTGACGACCCAGAGGTATTGCACGGTGGTCCAGCCTGGCGCGCTGGCGCTGCCTTTCGCCGCTGCCTCGAACTTGCAGTTGGCACTGGCCCGGGCCGAAGCCTTGTCCAGTTCGCGGTAGCCGCTTGAACGGACTACTTTGGTGTCTTTCACCGAACCATCAGCGCCTACCAGCAGCGCCAGGCGAACGGTACCTTCGAGGCCATCGTCGATCCATGCGGCCGGGTAGTCGGGAATGCTGCAGTTGGCCGATGTTGGGGCCGCGGTCGTTCCGGCGGCGTTGGCGTTGAACCCGGTCATCGACAGGGCGAAAGCGATTGCGACAGCGTGCAGTTTACCAATCATGATGAGCTCCAGTGGCAGGTTGAGTTCGAAAATGCTGCTTCGGTGAACTCAATATACTGCGCTGCAGCATATGTTTAAAATTTATTCTTTGAATCCTCGGCATTCATGGAATGAATAATTGGCTCTTTTAGGACGCAACGGCGACGTCCAGCACCCAGGTCACGCCAAACCGGTCTTTCAGCATGCCGTACAGCGGGGACCATATCGAAGGACCCAGCTTGTGAATGACGGTCGCGCCTTGAAGCAGTTTTTCCCAGTAGGCCAATATCTCGTCAGTCGTGTCCCCACGCAACGATAGATAGTAGGGGTTCTCGCCCTGGTTCCAGTTCATGGCATTCGGCACGTCGTGCGCCATCACATGGAATCCATTCGCGGAGACTACCTGCCCCCACATGATCTGCTCCGCTTGCGCAGGATCGAGGTCATGGCCGGCGTCCTTGTAGGTGACCAGCGCAATATCGCCGCCGAAGACCGAGTGATATGCTTCCAGCGCCTGGCGCGCAGTGCCTCGCAGATTAATGTGGGTAACGGATTTCACAGACATTTTCTATTCCTTGCAGTGTTGGGGCCTTCGAGGCCGGGATTTACCAATTCGCATTGGCGGTGCTATTCTATTGACCCCTCCTGCCAGTTTTTGTCAGTTGCCGAATGTCCCGTTCTGAACGCCTGATGCGCCTGCTGCACGTGCTTCGCACACTTCCATCTCCCGCGACAGGCGAGCAGCTTGCGCGGGAAATGCAGGTCTCCATCCGCTCAATTTACCGGGACATAGAAAGCTTGCGCGCCGGAGGCGCCGAGATCGCGGGTGAACGCGGCTATGGCTATACCTTGATTGAGGACGGCACGCTGCCGCCCCAGGCGTTTGACCGTATCGAAATCGAAGCGCTTATGCTGGGCCTTGCCGAAGTCCGCCATATGGGCGATCCGGCACTGGCCAAGGCCGCTGCCTCGGTGATTGCCAAGGTAGCCGCGACCTTGCCATCGCGCAGCCAGCAGCACCTGCTTCATGCAGTTTCGCGGGTACACAGGCTGGATAACCGCTATGCGACGCTGGCTGGCCATTACCTGAAAACCGTGCGCGAAGCTTGTTGGGAAGAGCTGGCGTTGGACATCAGGTACAAAGACCAGAACGGGAGGGAAAGCGAGCGGCGCATATGGCCGCTCGCAATCGTCTATCTCGACCGGATGCTGGTGGTGCTGGCGTGGTGCTGCACGCGCAACGATTATCGCAAGTTCCTGGTGAGCCGCCTCTTAAAAGCAGATGCGACCGGCGAGAGCTTCCGGCCCAGGCGATCGGCGATGCTGCGCACCTACTTGAAAAACCTGGCGATGGAGAAGGCGGCCCAGTAGGTGACGCGTTCCAGCGCTTACTTCGCCGCAGTGGCGTTCAGCGTGATGCCGCTGAAGCTCGTGTACGACTTGATGCCGATATGCCAGGTCCCGGCCTGAGGATCGCTCAATGGGCAGGATTCGGCATTGCCGGTCTTGTATGGGCGGCAGGTGTAATCGTTCGTGGTCGGCGGGGCGCCAAAGCGCACATACAGGTCGCCGTCGCCTGTGCCGCCACTCATGTTCACGTTCAGCGTGTTCGCGCATTCCGGCACGTTGATGGTGAAGTACAGCCAGTTGCCAGTGGTGGCAGTCAAGTTGGCCTGGTTCAGCGTCACCCCCGCGCAAGGCAGGCTGAGAGTGCTGGGGAGGGAATGCAGCAAGGTCGTCGTGACGCTGCCATCGGCTGCAATCGTCAGCTGGTACAGGCGGTCGAATTCGGTTTCCGCGATTGCGCTGCCTGGATCTCCACCCAGCTGGCGAATCAATTCCGGTGTGGTATCCGAGTGTCCGACCACCAGCACGTTCTCGGGCAGGGCGCGCAATTGCTGCGCGAAAGTGGCCAGCTGGGTCGGGTCATAGCTCTTCACCGGTAAGCCCAGGTAGGTGGCAAGTGGTTGCGCGGTCTGCTGCGTGCGCTGGTACGCCGTTGAATAGACGTGCTTTACCTGCGCGTCTTTCAAAGTGGCCGCGATATTGGTAGCGCGTACCTGGCCTTCCGGAGTCAGCGCCGGATCGGTGCCAGTGGCGGCTTTTTCCGCGTGCCGGGTCAGGTAAATCGTGTTGGCGTTGGCGTGCAGATGGAGCAGGCAAAGTGTGAGGGTAAGCCCGCCGATTATGCGTTTCATAAAGTCTCCCGTAATGAATAGTCCAATTATGTTGCATTAAAAGCAATAATGCGGGAGCGAGCATACTGGATTTCGGGATTTTCGTCAGCTCTCTTGCTGGCCTGGGATTCGGCCAGCATTAACATGGCCATCATCAGGTTTTCTGTCAGACTTAATGGACAGCCAGCGCAGCGCGCCAGCCGCCATCACGAAACCGGCGATGCCCTCGGCAAAGGGATACAGGTAGGCGTAAGGCATCCAGCGCCGGGCCAGCAGGTCGTAGTTCAAGAACATCGTGCTGAAGCTCTCGACGTCCTTGAGCTTTTGCTGCGCGAGCAAACACATGGAAAACGCGATAAACCATTCGGCGATCCGCACGGCACCAAGCTGGCCGAATGCGGCCCACGTCGCGGCGACCGCCATGGCAAAGGCCATCCCGAAAAGGGGGGCTACCCGCTGCTGTTCCAGACCGGCGAAGCTGCCAACTGCAGGACGCCGCTGATTGACCGCCAGCATCCGCACGACGTGTTCATGGAGCTCGCAGCCAGCTACAGCTTCTTCCGCGCCAAGATCACATCAATGTGACTGCCGCCTGGCAGGATGGTGATGCCGGTCAAGGCCGTGGCCCGTAATTTGCCAGAAGCCTCGGCCTGCTGCACAATCCCAGGATGAAAACAACTCTCAGTCTGTTCGCCGCTTTTGTGCTGGCGGCCGCCGGGGCCGGCGCGAAGGCGGCCGGTAACGCGGAAACCGTTCTCTTTGCCGGCAAGCCGGCGCCGTTATTGAGCACCACGATCGGTGCGTTCGAGGCGCCGCCCTCGGGCGCAGTCGGCATACAGATCGGCAAAGTGGCGGGCAAGCAGGCCGCCCTGACGATGCAATGGAAGGATTCCTGGTTCACATCCCTGCGCTTTGAAGGCAGGGCGCCGCTGGACCTGCGGCCTTATGTTGCGGGCGGCACCCTGGAGTTCGATATCAATGTGCTTGGCCTGGACAGGGGCGGTATCTATTTCACCATGCGCTGCGGGGCGGAATGCTATCGCAAGGTTCCTTATGTCATGCCCGGCAAGGCCTTGCAGGGCAAGGGCTGGCGGCATTTGTCGTTCGCGATGTCCTGCTTCGCGCGTGCCGGGGACGATTTCGGCAAGGTTATGGTGCCATTTTCGCTGGAGGCCTACGGCAGCGGGCAAGTGGCACTGGCCGACATCAAGTTCGTCAAGGGCGGCACGCCAAATTCGGATTGCCCGGACTACCGCACAGAACCGGTCGCGCCGGACACGCTGAATCACTCCTCGGCGTTGGCCTGGTGGCTGCCGCGCCATGAGAAGAAACTTGAAGAAAACCTTAAGCTACGCGCATCGGGCAAGAATCCACAGCTGGTGTTCATCGGCGACTCTATCACCGAAGGCTGGGAAAGCTCCGGCAAGCCGGTGTGGCAGCGCTATTACGCGAAATACGATGCCGTGGACCTGGGTTTCGCCGGCGACCGAACCGAGAATGTGCTCTGGCGCATTCGTCACGGCGAAGTGGACGGCCTGGCGCCAAAAGTCGCGGTGCTGATGGTCGGCACCAACAATGCCGGCGGCCGCAATGACGATTCGAAAGCAACTGCCGCTGGCATCAAGGCAATCATCGAAGAACTCCGTAGCCGGATGCCAAAGACCAAAGTGCTGCTGCTCGCAATTTTCCCGCGCGATGAGCAGCCGACGAGCCTCCTGCGCAGCGCCAATGAGCGCGTAAATGCAATCATTTCGGGCTATGCCGACGGCCGTCATGTCTTCTTTGCCAACATCAATGCGTCGCTGCTGAACGCCGACGGTACGCTGTCGCGCGAGATTATGCCGGATTTGCTGCATCCGCAGGAAAAAGGCTACGAGATCTGGGCCCGCAGCATGGAGCCGATCCTGAAGAAACTGTTATTGGAATGACTTGTGAAATTGCATCGGACACTGCGAACGCCGTCGCCCATCCGCTGGGCTGTCCGCAGAACTGAAATGCACCGCCAGCTTCTGAATGATGGTGCTGCCTTGGTATAGTTTCCAGAATGGGAAGGAAGGCGAGCGGCGAATATGGCCGCTCGCAATCGTCTATCTCGATGGGATGCTTGTCGTGCTGGCGTGGTGCTGCCTGCGCGAGGATTCTCGCAAGTTCCTGGTGAGCCGCATCCTGAAGGTCGAAGCGACGGATGAGACCTTCAGGCCCAGGCGGTCGGCAATGCTGCGAACCTTTCTGAAAGGCCTGAAGGCGGCAAAATAGCGCCTGGAGGGCTATGTATTGCGGCGCCGGCGAAGCAGGCCCGCAGCGGCCAAGCCACCCAGCATCAATGCCAGCGTACTTGGCAGTGGCACGGCATTCGCCGCGACTTCCACGGTGATGTTGTCAATCTGAGTGAAAGCCCCTGAGCTGAAGCGCAGTTCCGTGATGCCTGTCAAGGCCATGGCCCAGGTGCCTGCATCCTGGATGGCGCCGATCAGTTTCCCATCGGCTGAGACACTGCTCCAGTCGGCGAAAAAGTCAAAGCTGGACAGGTTGAAAAGGCCGCCACCGATGCGGGTCAAGGTGACGAAGGTGTCCGAGCCGTTGTCCAGGCCATCGTGCCAGTTGTAGGTTTGCGGCTCGAACGTGCCGGTGCCGATATTGGCCGAACCGGGGACTGCGTTGGGCGCGTGCAGGGTGAGCTTGAAGCCCGACTCAACATAGCTCAGGTCGGCGCCGTCATAACTCATGCTGTCGGCCAGTGCAAAGCCGTCGCCGTACATCATCTCTGTCAGCGTGTCGAAGTTCAGGACGGTTGCGCTGGCGCTGCTGGCCGCGATGCCAAGTGCGATGGCGGCGAAAATGGATTTGAGATTCATTGGAACTCCTGGAATTAATAGCTGAACACGACGCCACGGCCTGCGGCGCTGGCATATACGCGTCCGGGCACGGACTGGTCGGCGGCAAGGTTGCCGAGGCCCGCGTACTGGTGCTTGTCGTCGTTGATGCGGCGCCAGGCCTGGCCGCCGTCGTCGGAGCGGTGCACGCCCCACACGCCACCGATCGTGCCGACGATGTAGATGGACGAGGAATAGGTGGCGCCGGCGGGCGCCTTGCCCAGCGCGATCGAGGTCGCGCCATACACTTCGGGATACATCCACGTTGGATTGCTGCCCCAATCCGGCGCCGTGGCATTCAGCTGGGTCCAGGTCACGCCCGAATCGGTAGAGTGGAGGAGGCTGAAGCCGTCGGCTACCCAGATGTCGCCTTCGGCGTTCGGGTTGACGGCAATCGATGCGTGGCCGAAGTCGGCCACGCGCGCACCGGCTGCAATGAATGCCGCGCTCTCGGTAAAGGTGTGGCCGCCATCCGTCGAATACCAGAAGTGCGCAGTATCGGACCACTGGTTCCACCAGGCCCCGCCCGAGTTGAACGCGTACACCTTGTTCGGGTTCTTGCGGTCGGCAACAACGCGGTAGCCGCGGTTGATGCCCACCGCGCTCAGGGCCGGCAGGTTGGTGTAGGTCCAGTTCGCGCCGTTATCGGTGGTATAGGCCGGCCGTGAATTGGCAGGCGCCCAGACAATGTTGCCCGGCTTGGTTACCGCGATATTCGATTCGCTGCCCTGGTTGGCCAGTCCATCCGGGTGGTTGGCGGCAAACGCCGTCCAGGTCAGGCCGGAGTCGGTGGAGTAGGCGCCGGCGACGTTCGGCGTGTTCCACACTGGGGTGCCGATCGCTGCGATGTACGAGGGCGTGGACCAGGCGATGTCGGCGCTGTTGCCGTTGCCGAACCAGCCGCGCGGGCCGCGCGTCGGCGTTTTCAGGAGTTCGGTCTGCACGTGCATGCCGATATCGCCCGAACTTCTCAGCAGTGTGTAGCCGGCGCCCTTGGGTGGCGTCATCAGCGCAAGCGTTGCGGTTTCTTCGAGGCCGTTGACGGCAAGGTTCCAGGTGGGCGAGGCGGCCGAAGCGTTCCGGGTTTCCCAGACCCCGCCGCCAAAGACGTGCAGGATGCGGTCAGGGTTGTTCGGATCGATTTCGACGTCGTCAACCCAGCCGGAGAAGTCCACGTCGGTGGGGGTATGGGGCGTCATGGATTCGATCTCGCGCCAGGTCTGGCCGGCGTCATCCGAAAGCTGGACGATCGGCTGCCCTTGCCAGTTGCCCCAGGAGTTCGTGACACCGAGCGCAATGCGGGTGGCCGGTCCGGAACCGTAGACGGACAGGCCGCCCATGCCGAAGTTGACCCATTGCTGAGTGTCGTAGCTTTTCAGCAGTGTCCAGTTGCTGCCGTCGAACTTGTACAGCCTTGCCGGCCCGCCAGCGCCTGGACCCATGTCGCGGGTGAACGCTGCGTAGATCACGCCGTCCTTGGCGCGGACCATGTGCGGGATGTGGTATCCCGTCACCGGCGTCGGCACGCCAGACCAGCTTGCGCCGCCGTCGTTCGATTTGTACAGGTTGAAGCCCAGGCCGGCGGCAGCAGCATAGTCCGGACCGACGGAAACATAAATGCCCTGCGTGGCGCTGCCGGAGCCCGTGCTTGAGGTGTCGAACAGCACGCCTTCGATGCCGGCGGCAGTACGGCCGGGCAGGTTAGGGATCTGGTCGCCAGGATATTGGAAGGACGACAGCGAGGCCACTTGCGCCCAGGTCTGTCCATAGTCGGAGCTCTTCCACAAGCCTGAGGTGCGCGAGCCGTAATACAGGATGGAAGACTGGTTGGGATCGACCACCAGGCGTTCGCCGATGGCGCGCCCCGGATCGTTGGAACCGACGCGGAAGGGCAGGTCGACGTGCGTCCAGTTATCGCCGCGATTGGTGGAAATATACAGGCGGCCGTTGGTGCCGGCCCAATCGTACAAGCCCGTAACGAGGTACACGCGCTTGTCGTCGTTGGCGTCGAGCCCGATGCTCTCGGCGCCGTTGAAAAATTCTTCCCTGACGCCGAAGCCGTCGGTGATGGGAATCCACGCCGCGGTTGCGGCATCCCAGCGATAGCTGCCGCCGATGTCGGTGCGCGCGTACAGCACGTCAGGGCTGGTGGGATGGAAGACCAGGCCGGGCACGTAGCCGGTACCGCCGTATTTCACGTTCATCCAGCGCGTGCCCGATGCTGTGGTAGTGCCGATGCTGGCGGTGGCGGCAGCTGCGAAAGCAGGCGACTGCGTGGACGGACTGCTGCCGCCTCCGCAAGCCGCCACCAGGCCGGCCATGAGGCAGGCAAGGGCGAGAGTTTGCTTCTTCATCCTTTGGCTCCAAGAAAATTTTATGAACTGCGATTATTGGAATGACGGACCTTCCGGTCCGTCCAGGCCAGCCTACGTGGAAGCCGGCCCTGGGTCTCGCAATCGCGCTTGAAGTTCTTGGAGTGTGCGGAAAGTTGAAGAAATTTACACGTTATTGGAAGCTGACCCGGAAGCTGGAAGCCATGGTTGTCGGCAGGCTTGCCGGCAGGCGGATCGTCAAGGCCTCGTCGGTCTGGTCCCAGCGCAGCGGCGTCGAGCTGCCAAGCAGCGTAACGGCTTTCACTGGCCGCGGCTCCAGCCCGGCCTTCCGGCCCAGCGACTGGATGCGCACCTCAGTGGCCGGCGTGCCAAGGGTGATGGCATACAGCGCTCCATTCTTGGTGGTAAAGCGGATGTCCTGTGCCGTGTAGGCGGCGTTTTCATTGAAGTGGCCGGACGATGCCTTGGTCGGCCCTTCGCCAAAGACCTTCCACGGGCGCGTTCCATAAATCGCATCGCCATTGACTGCCATCCATTCGGCCATCTCTTTCAGGAAGCGCATCGGCTCGGGCGGCAAGCTGCCGTCCGGGTACTGCACCACGTTCAACAGCAGGTTGCCGTTCTTGCTGACGATATCGGCCAGCATGTGGACTACTTCGCTGGTACTCTTGTATTTGTAGCCCTCGCTGTAGAACCAGTCGCCGATCGAGGTGTCGGTTTGCCACGGCCGCGGATTGATGCCCTCCATGACGCCGCGCTCCACGTCCTGCACGCCGGCTTCGCGGATGAATTCACCAGAGCCTATGTCCTTGTGGTTGTAGACCGCTTCCAGCTTGCCGCCGTGGTTATTGATGTTGGCATTGTAGAAGTTGGCTATCAGGGTGCGGCCCACCTTATCGAAAGGTATGCCGCCGTCGGAGTAGAGCAGGTCGGGCTGGTAGCGCGTCACCAGGTCGGTGATGCGGTTGAACCACTCCTGCTGGAAGCGTGTATCGGTGGTGTACCAAGTGTTTGAATCGCGATACGGCCGGTCAGTCGGGCGGTGGTAGAGCGATGCATATTTTGGATCGGCGCCGTCATACGACACACCTAGCATCGGCCAGATCTGGTCGAAGCCATGGCTTGGAGCGAACCAGCTATAGCTGGCGCCCAGGTGCTCCGATACGCCAAAGCGCAGGCCAGCCTTCAATGCCGCTTTCTTCCAGTCGCCGACGATGTCGCGCTTCGGCCCCATTTTGACGGCGTTCCATTCATGGTAACGCGAGTCCCACAGGTCGAAATTGTCGTGGTGCACGCCCATGCTCACGAAGTAGCGCGCGCCGGCTTTCTTGTACAGGGCCATCAAGGCCTCGGGGTCGAATTTCTCTGCTTTCCAGAGCGGAATGATGTCCTTGTAGCCCGACTTGGATGGGTGTCCATAGTGTTCAAGGTGGTGTTTGTACTGATCGCTCCCGTAAACGTACATATTGCGCGCGTACCAGTCACCGGCGCGCGGCACGGATTGCGGGCCCCAATGCGACCAGATGCCGAACTTGGCGTCGCGGAACCAGTCGGGCGCCTGGTAAGCCTTGAAGGATTCAGCGTCTACACGGAATGGTCCTGGAACACTGGTTAATTGCACTGGAAGATCCTCGGCGTGGACAGCCGGGATTGGCATGCAAAGGGTAAGCAATGGGGCGGCGAGGGCGAGCAACGTGGTGCGGCGGTTCGGCATTGGGTCTCCGGATGTTGTGAACATTTAGTGATCGAAACAGGTTAGAGACAATCGCTTGCCTGAGCAAGTGATACCAGGGCACTTGAAGGCGGAATGCGAAATATCGTTGGCCAGCTTGTTAACTTTCGCAATTGCCACCCCTCTGGCGCTACTCGCACAATGGAACGATCCACCCAGTCCAGAGACGCAAAGAATGAGTTCGTCAGCAAAGAGGCACTACACCATAGCCGTCAGGCGCGTACTACTCGGCGGAGCCAGCGCATTTGCACTTGCCGCAAGCGTTCCAGCTTGCGCGGCCACGCCCGCTCCCACTTTTGCCGCCATCTTTGGCGATCATGCGGTCCTGCAGCGCGACCAGCCGATTGCCGTTTGGGGAAAGGCGCAGGCAGCGGACGTGGTCAGTGTCAAGCTGGGTAGCGAAACTGTGCAAGTCACTGCCGACAACAATGGAAAATGGCGCGTCCAATTTCCGGGCATGCCGGCGGGCGGTCCCTATGTGCTGAGCGCGAGTTCGAGCGGCGGTACGACTGAATTGAACGATATCCTGGTCGGCGATGTCTTCCTGTGCGGCGGGCAATCGAACATGGAACTGGCAATGGCCTACGCGACCAATGCGCAGATGGATGTCGCATTCTCCGCTAACCCTCAAATCCGCTTTGCCAATATCCCCCGCGACAGTTCCGCCAAGCTTCGCGAGGAATTCCAGACGGCTCCCCAATGGCAGGTAGCGGGCCCGCAGAGCACAGGCCAGGCGTCAGCAGTGTGCTACTACATGGCGCGCAGCCTGCACCGCCAGTACAACATCCCGGTCGGCTTCGTCAACGCCAGCTGGGGCGGCAGCTCGATCCAGAGCTGGATCAGCGGTGCATCGATGCGCAAGCTCGCCGGCTACCACCAGGCGCTCGACGTGGTCGACAAGTACGCAAGCGACGTGGCGGCCGGCATGCGCGCGGAGGAAGAGCGGCAGGAAGCATGGTGGGCCAGCGTGGATCCCAAGTCCCGCGCGCAACGGGCATGGTCCAGCCCGAAGTTCGACGATCGCAGTTGGCCGAGCATGGAGGTGGGCGGCCGCTGGAGCGAGTCCGGCATCGCGTCGATCAGCAAGCATCGCGGCGCCGTGTGGTTCCGCACAACGGTCGAATTGACCGCGCAGCAGGCCGCTGCCGCGACGCAGCTGCAGCTTGGGCAGATCGCTACCGCCGACACGACCTGGGTCAACGGCGTATGGGTCGGTGCCAATACCAACTGGTGGGCCGGGCGCGACTATGCGCTGCCGAAGGGCGTGCTCAAGGCAGGGAAGAACGTCATCGCCGTCCGCGTGCTGGACGACGATAACGGCGGTGGCCTGGTGAGTCCGGCCGACCTGCGCGTCTTGCGCGCGGCGGATGGCGCCAGGATTCCTTTGGCGTCGCGCTGGAAATACCAGATTGGTTCGGCAGTGAAGGCAAGCCAGCCGCCGACGCCATGGGAGCCTCCCACCAGCCTGACCACGCTGTACAACGGCATGATCGCTCCACTGCAGGGCTACAAGTTCAAACTGGTGGCGTGGTACCAGGGCGAAGCGAATGCGGGGGCGGCGCAGGAATACCGTACTTTGCTGCCGCTCCTGTTCGATGATTGGCGCAAGACCTTTTCCCAGCCTGACTTGCCGTTCATGGTTGCGCAGCTGACTTCATTCGGATCGGTGGCGACCAAGCCAGGCTATTCGTCCTGGGCGGAGCTGCGCCAGGCACAGTCGGTGGTGGTCCGCAACGATCCGCATGCCGGACTGGCCGTGACGTTCGACTATGGCGACCGTTCCGATATTCACCCGGCACAAAAGAACATCGTCGGCACACGGCTGGCCCGGGCGGCGCGCGCGGTCGCGTACGGCGAAAAGATCACGCCGGGCGGGCCGGAGGCGATCTCGGCGACCCGCAGCGGGAACGATATCGTGGTCCGCTTTACCAACACCAACGGCGGCCTGCGCACCTACTCGTCCGATGCCGCAATCGGATTCGAAGCATGCGAACAGCAGGTGTGCCGCTATGTCCCGGCGACAGTGGAGGGGGATGCAGTGCGGTTGAGCGGTGCTGCGGCAGCGCGCGCAAGCAAAGTGCGTTATGCCTGGGCTGATGCGCCGTTCATCAACCTGTTCAGCGCAGACGATTTGCCTGCGAATGGCTTCGAACTTGAAGTGAATTAATCCCGGCGACAGCAGGGTTTTGAAACGATTTGTGAGTGATACTTGATGAAGATGAAGAAACTGAGTGCGTTATTGGGGCTGGCCTTGGCCAGTGGTGCAGCGCTTGCACTGGAAAGCCCGAACAAGCAGCTGGATGTATCGGTAGTCGTTAATCCTGACAAAACCCTCTCCTACAGCATCAAGCGCAATGGCCAGGCGGTGCTCCTGCCTTCGCCACTGGGCTTGAAACTGGCCGGCGCGGATTTCTCGCAGGGCCTGAAGCTGGTGAATGCTTCCCCGGTCGAACCGGTCACCGGGCAGTACTCGATGGCAGTAGGGAAGCGCCGCGATATCCAGTATCGCGCCAATCAACAGGTGTACTCGCTGGTCAACGCCGCCGGCAACAAGATGGACGTGGCCTTCCGCGTATCGGACGACGGCGTGGCGTTCCGCTATGTCGTTGCCGATGCTGCGATCCCCGTGAAGCGTTTCGTCAGCGAGGCCACCGGGTTTGCCTTCGATTCGAAGGCGCGTGCCTTCCTGCAGCCGATGGCGGTGGCAAAGAGCGGCTGGGGAAAAACAAATCCGTCGTACGAAGAGCACTACCAGGTCGATATCCCGGTCGGACAGCCGGCGCCCCTGAAAGCAGGCTGGGTGTTTCCGGCACTGTTCCGCAGCGGCGACACCTGGGTGGCATTGACCGAAGCGAATATGGATGGCAGCTTCCATGCCTCGCGCCTGGCAACCGCCTCGCTGGGCGGCGTGTACCGTATCGACGGGCCAACGCCAAAGGAAGTCTTCACGAATGGCAAACTGCTGGCGGAAACCAAGGGCACCCTGGCGACTCCATGGCGCGTGGTCGCCGTAGGTGCGCTCGACATCGTGATGAATTCCACCCTCGGTACCGACCTGGCGGCGCCTGCCATCAAGTTCGATGCCAAACTGGTGCAGCCCGGCCATGCGTCCTGGAGCTGGCCGCTGCTCAAGGACGGGGCCACGGTATTCGACGTGCAGAAGAAATTCATCGACTATGCAGTGGACATGAAATGGGATTACACCCTGGTCGATGCCGAATGGGATAAGCAGATCGGCTATGACAAGATGGCTGAACTGGCCGGCTATGCCGCGGCCAAGGGCGTGGGTCTGCTGGCCTGGTACAACTCCGCCGGCGACTGGAACACCGCACCGCAGACCCCGCGCAGCAAGCTCCTGACGCATGAGGCGCGCGTGAAGGAATTCGCACGGCTGCACAACATGGGCATCAAGGGCGTCAAGGTCGACTTCTTCGGCGGCGATGGCGTTTCCATGATCCAGTACTACGTCGATATCCTGAAGGATGCTGCCGATGCCGGCCTGCTGGTGAACTTCCATGGCGCCACGCTGCCGCGCGGCCTGGAACGCACCTATCCGAACCTGATGACGGCCGAGGCCATCCGCGGTTTCGAGTTCACGACCTTCGACCAGAAGGACCACGACGCCGTGCCGGGCCATGCTGTAAATGCGGCCATGATCCGCAACCTGTTCGATCCGATGGACTTCACGCCCATGGTGTTCGGCGACATGGGGCAGATCAAGCGCATCACCCGCAATGGCTTTGAACTGGCGCAGTCGGTGCTGTTTCTGTCGGGCATCCAGCACTTTGCAGAAATTCCGGAGGGGATGGCGACGGTGCCGGAATACGTCCGTGGCTTCCTGCGCGATCTGCCGCGCCGCTGGGATGACAGCCGCTTCGTCGCGGGCTATCCTGGTTCCCACGTTGTCGTGGCGCGCAAGTCCGGCAGCAGCTGGTATGTGGCGGGTATCAATGCCGACAAGGACGAGCGAACCATCGAGCTCGACCTGTCCTTCATCGGCAACCGCAAGGGCGCCATGATCACCGATGGGGCGGGGCAGCGCGAATTCAGCCAGAAGGAGCTGGCCGCCGGCAAAGCCCGCGTAACGCTGAAGCCGCGCGGCGGCTTTGTCGCAGTATTTCGCTGAGCGTGGGACGTCATGAAACATCTGCCTAAGACCGTACTGGCCGCATCGCTGGCGCTTGCGGTCGCATGGGGCACTCAGGCCGGGGCGGCCGCTCCGGCCGCCAGTGGCCTGGACAAAAATGGCCACCTGCTGGCAGTGCCTTTCGCTGCGCACGATGGCTTCGGCTACGTGCGCCTGCAGAGCGGTGTGCAGTTCCGTATTGGCGGCGTCACGAAGAGCGTGATCTTCTATGGACCCGAGACGGTTCGCGTCAACGCCAACCTGGGCGAGAATCATTGGACCAGCCCGAGCATCGTGGTGGTCGGCAAGCCGGCCCGTGTGGCGTTCGAACTGGAGGATCGCGGGAATACGCTGACCATCAGGAGCGCGCGCCTGCGCATAGACATTGACCGCAAGACGGGCGCCCTGAGCTTCATGGATGGCGCGGGCCGCCTGTACACGCGCGAGTCGGAACAGCCGCAGTCGGTCAAACCGGTCGAGATAGCGGGCGCGCCTTCGTATGAGGTGGAGAACCGCTTCACCCTCAAGCCGGACGAGGCGATCTTCGGTTTTGGCTATACCGACAGCGATGCCGTCAACCGCCGCAACCAGGACCTGCTGCTAGTGCAGACCAACCTGGGCATCATCATTCCCGTCATGATGTCATCCGAGCGCTATGGCATCCTGTGGGACACCTATTCCAAGATGCGCTTCCACGATGGTCCCGACGGGGCCAGGCTGTGGGCCGAAAGCGCCCCCGGCGGAGTTGACTACTACTTCATGGGCGGCCGCTCACTGGACGACGTGGTCGGCGGCTACCGCCGGCTGACAGGCGAGGCGCCGATGTATCCGAAGCAGGCCTTTGGCCTGTTCATGAGCAAGGAACGCTATCCCAACCAGCAGCGCCTCGTCGAGGTGGCGGAAACCTTCCGCAAGGAGCGTTTCCCGCTCGATTACGTCGTGCAGGACTGGCAGTACTGGGGCAGCGACAAGGACGGCAGCTGGAGCGGCATGCGCTGGGATCCGGTGCGTTATCCCGACCCGGCCGGCATGACGGACCGGCTGCACGAGCTGAACCTGAAGCTGATGGTCTCGATCTGGCCATCGGTCGGCAACGATACGGAGCTGGCCAGGGAGCTGGACCAGCACGGCCTGCGTTTCAAACCGTTGCACTGGATTTCACAAAAG
>JBCNOP010000112.1:0-16031 GCA_039593775.1 Pseudoduganella sp. | reverse complement strand
TTTCCGCTTTGGTCACAGCGTCGCCTGATTGGGAGGCGAGCCAGCACTCCATGAGATAGTCGATGTGGCGGCCCAATTCCTGCCAGCGCTGATATGTGTCCATTTGACTCCCGATCCACCGGGCTGTGGCGATGGGTTGCGACAGCCCGGCTCACTACTTAACGAATCGCGTCCTCGGTGATCCGGGCGTGCGCATCGGTTACATGTACTCCATAAGCCTCGATGTCGCTCAGGCATTCATCCGCATCGACACCTGGTGTGTGCTCGCCTTTACGTAGCTCGATGGTCTTGAATTCCGACCAGGGCGCATACTTCTGCGGCAGGTTGTTACCCGATGGTTGTGCGGTAAAGCCAAAAATGCGGCCCGGACCTCTGAAGATGTGTACTTGCATAAGTTGCTCCATTATTTGTGATTCGGTAGTGTGCCGTATGCAGCATTTGTACGAACCTCCTTTCTAGAGTCTATGAAGTAGTTCTGGTATTCCAGGATAAATCAGCGCTTGCCCAGGAAGGGAGCCAGCGCGATCACAACGCCATCTGCAACTTCGGATTCGTCGGCAAACAAGTCGGCACGGACCTCATTCTTGCCCGACCTGGCATTGATCCGGTACGGAAGCAAGGCACCGCCATAGGTGCTCATTACCTTTTCCCCGCTTGTCGCGTACATTTCCAGGCCAACTGAGAGTCCCAGCGTCGAACCGCTGTGGCTCAGCGTATCGCCGCCGGTACCGAACGTGGGGACACGGCGCTGCTGGCCATCCCAAAGCGCAGACATGCCGGACACCTCGGCTTCGCGCAGCTGCAACCTGGGCACGATCACCATTGCGCCCCCGGTTTCCGAAGTCACACGCTGCACCAGGTGGCCGACTGCCTGGATTATTTCGCGCGGTCGCACCGCTCCATTGCTTGGATCGTAGATGCCGCCAACCGCCTCGACTTCCTGGGCCCAGATCGCGTCGTGGCTGCCTTTGTCGAGCGCCACAACCCGGTAGCCGGCAGCGGTCAAACGCTGATGCAGTGCGTTCATCAGGATGGTGGCGCCTGCACGCAAGTCCTCCGCCTCGACACCCGGCGGCAGGAGCACAATCAGGGAGTTAGGCTTTGGTTGCCCAAAATTGGGCGAAACAAAAGTATCCGGAGCCGCTTGGCGCGGCGCGGATGCGCAAGCCGACAGCATGAGCGCCAACGCCAGGCCAAACAATTTCATACGAACGCTCATCATTTCCCCACCACTGGCAGTTCGATCGAGCTGCCATGGAACACGCGCTGCGTCGACTTTTTATAATCGCCCGGCGCAGCCAGGAAGATATTCGGCACGAAGGTCTGCGGATTACGGTCGTAGAGCGGGAACCAGCTTGACTGCACCTGGATCATCAGTCGATGCCCCGGCAGCACGACGTGGTTCACCGGCGGCAGCGCAAAGTTGAACTGCACCGGCTTGTTCGATGGGATGGCGGAAGGCTTCTCGAAGCTGTCGCGATAGCGGCCGCGCAGGATATCCATCGACAGCGGCAACTGGAAGCCGCCCAGTTTCGGCTGCGACGGTACTTCATCGGGGTAGACGTCAATCACCTTCACTACCCAGTCCGCATCGCTGCCCGAAGTCGAAGCCACCAGGTGCACTTGCGGCGCGCCGGACAGCACCAACGGTTCCTTCAACGGCTCCGACACGTAGCTCAACACGTCGGTTCGGTCGCTGACGAAGCGCTGGTCTTGCACCAGCCACGGCTTCCACACATTCTCATCGCCCATTCGCACTGGCCGCGGTACGAACGGCACCGGCTTGGCCGGATCGGCCACATATTCGTCGAAGCCCTTGGCGTTGCCCGCCTGCGACCACGAAAGCTTGAAACCATCCTGCAGGTACACCGCTTTCGCCACCGATGCGCAACCGGTCGTGCAGGACACCGGCCATTGCGGCAGCCGCTGCCACTTGTTGCTGCCCGTCTGGTAGGACAACACTGGTGGCGTATCCGCCGCAGGCGCGCCGTCAACCAGGTACTGCTTCAGGAAAGGCACCATTACGTCACGACGGAATTCGAGCGCCGTATCGCCGGTGAACTGCAGCGCGCCCAGCGAAGAGCCGTCATAATTGACGCCGCTATGGCGCCAGGGGCCGATCGCCAGGAAATTGAGCTTGTTGTCCTTATCCTGCTTTTCCAGCGCGGCGTAAGTCGCATAAGTGCCGTAGATATCTTCCTGGTCCCACTGCCCTACCACATGCATGGTCGGCACCGTCAACGGACGCTTGGCCAGGATGCGGTCCAGCGCCTGCTCCTGCCAGAAGCTGTCATAAGCTGGATGCTCGAACAGCTTCTTGGTGAAATTGAGCTGGTCCAGGCCATATTTGCGCGCCAGGCTTGCTACCGAGCCGCCGCGCAGCACCACGTCGTAATCATCATAAGCGCCGGTCGCCAGCGGCTCGCCGCGGCCCTTGGCCGTATTCTGGCTGGCGATGTAATCCAGCGTATTGACACGGAAAGCGCCGTTATGGAACCAGTCGTCGCCCCGCCAGCCATCCACCATCGCGCTCATTGGCACTGCGGCCTTGAGCGCCGGGTGCGGCTCGGCCAGCGCCATCAGCACGGTAAAACCTTCATACGAAGAACCGATCATGCCGACCTTGCCGTTCGTTTCCGGGACGTTTTTCACGAGCCAGTCGATCGTGTCCCAGGCGTCGGTGCTGTTGTCGGTCTGGCTGGTATTCAGCGGGCCGCGTACCGGACGTGTCATCACATAATCGCCTTCGGAGCCGTACTTTCCACGCACGTCCTGGAACACGCGGATGAAATCACGCCCGAACACTTCATCGCCCTGCGGCAGCGAGGACTGCATATAAGGGCTGACATTGCGCCGCGCCCGGCCGTCTGCGTTGTAAGGAGTGCGGGTCAGGATGATCGGCGCTTTGCTGGCGCCTTTCGGCACCACGATCACGGTGTGCAGGCGCACGCCGTCGCGCATCGGGATCATCACCACCCGTTTGACGTAATCCGCTTGCTCTTGCGGCGCTTCGAAGCCGGACACGATATCCGGCGCCATGGGCGAGGTTTGCGCGCCTGCCTGGGCAGCCAGCAGCAGGGAAATTAGGGTGAGACAGCTACGCATGAGAACTCCGGTGGGGCATAAACTTTCGCAATATTACTAGAAAATCAATGCCAATATGAAAGCTAGTGCGCGCACATACCGCCGCGGCAGGCTCAGCAAAAATGGTCCTTACGATGAAATGGAAGGAGCCAATCATGAAAAAATTGCTTATTGCCACCCTTCTGGCAGGTTCCCTGGGCGGCGGGCTGGCCTTTGCGCCGGCTGCCAGCGCCGATGTGGTCGTGGTCCGTGTTGCCCCGCCACCACCACGCGATGAAGTCATTCCACCAGCCCGGTCCGGCTTTGTCTGGACGCCAGGCTACTGGCGCTGGAACGGCCACCGCCACGTCTGGGTCAACGGCAAATACGTGCGCGCCCGCCACGGCTACTACTGGCGCGAACCCTCCTGGGCCCAGATGGACAATGGCCGCTGGCGCCTGGAACGCGGCCGCTGGGAACGCGGCGACCGTGACCATGACGGCATCCCCAACCGCTACGACCGCGACCGTGACAACGACGGCGTGCCAAACCGGCTGGACGAACGCCCGAACAACCCCAACCGCTACTGAGCGGGCTTGACAGGGCCGCGCTGAACTGTAACCATTGCGGGATGAAATTTATCCAATCACATCTGTACTCCCGCAATTGGTGGCGCCGCTGACATAGCGCGGCCACTGAAAAGTGATGTGATTTTAATATCAACGCCGCCTCTGTCCAGGTGGCGTTTTTCTTGGCGCAATCGGTAGGGGCAAGCAGAAAGAACCCTATGAGCCAGCCAGCATCCAACGCCAAACCGATTATCCTGACCGGCGACCGTCCGACCGGTCCGCTGCACCTCGGCCACTTCGTGGGCAGCCTGCGCAACCGCGTCTCCTACCAGGGCGACTACAACCAGTTCATCATGCTGGCCGACTCGCAGGCGCTGACCGACAATATGGAAGACACCAACAAGGTGCACCGTAACGTGGTGGAAGTGGCGCTGGACTACATGGCCTGCGGCATCGACCCGGCCAAGTCGACCATCCTGATCCAGTCCCAGATCCCGGAACTGGCCGAACTGACCTTCTATTACCTGAACATGGTCACCGTGGCCCGCCTGGAGCGCAACCCGACCGTGAAGCAGGAAATCGTGCTGCGCGGCTTTGAACGCGACATCCCGGCCGGCTTCCTGACCTACCCTGCCTCGCAAGCTGCCGACATCTCGGCCTTCAAGGCCACCATCGTGCCGGTCGGCGAAGACCAGATCCCGATGATCGAGCAGACCAACGAGATCGTGCGCAAGTTCAACCGCCTGGCCAACAAGGACATCCTGGTCGAGTGCAAGGCCGTGGTGCCGGAAGTGGGCCGCCTGCCAGGCATCGACGGCAAGGCAAAAATGTCCAAGTCGCTGGGCAACGTGATCAACCTGGGCGCCAGCGCGGCCGAAATCACCGCTGCCGTGAAAATGGTCTACACCGACCCGCTGCACCTGAAAGTGTCCGATCCTGGCCACCTGGAAGGCAACGTCGCCTTTATCTACCTTGATGCCTTCGATACCGACAAGGCCAGCCTGCAGGAGATGAAAGACCACTACGTGCGCGGCGGCCTGGGCGACTCCGTCGTCAAGAAGCGCCTGGAAGCCGTGCTGCAGGACATGCTGGCCCCGATCCGCGCCCGCCGTGAAGAGCTGGCCAAGGACAAGGGCTACATCATGCAGGTGCTGAAGGAAGGCACCATGCGCGCCCGTGAAGTGGCGGCCCGCACCACCGATGAAGTCAAGGCCGCACTGGGCCTGAACTACTTCTGATGCTGTTCGCCGCCGCGCTGTATGCAATCGCCAGCGCGGTGTGCTTCATCGCCTATGCGTTCGACAAGTCGGCGGCCCGGAAAGGCCGCCGCCGAACGCCCGAGCGCACGCTTCTCTTGCTTGGACTCGCCGGCGGCTGGCCCGGCGGCCTTGCGGCGCAGCAGCTATTGCGCCACAAATCGTCCAAGACGTCCTTTCTCGCCAAGTTCTGGCTCACCGTCATCGTGAACCTGGCAGCCCTCATTGCGCTACAAGCCGGATGGGTAAGTCTCGGCGGGCTCCTCGTGCGGCCACAGGGCTGAGCGTTCCAGCGGCCTGAGTGCCGTGGTGCGGTCGATGTGGATCAGCGCATCGAACTGCTGGTCCGCGTCGGCGAAGAAGTAATGGCTCATGCGCTCGGTATCGGGACGGTAAATCACCCCGATCGCCCTTTCCAGCAGTTGCCCGGCGGCGCGCGACAAGGCGCTGCCATGGCCTCGCAGCGGCAGCACGAAGGCAGGCATCCCCACCTCGTGCATCACGCGCTCCACACTGTCCGGGCGCGACGGCACGATGGATTTCAGCTCGGCCGAGCCATCCCACTCGGTGGCCGCCGTCACGCTGCCTGCGTGCGTGGTGAAGCCAAGCAGGAAGCTGTCCTGCGGCCGGTAGCGCTCGCGCACCAGCTGGCCCAGGTTCAACTGGCCATGCCTGCCCATTTCGGTGTGGCGCGCATCGCCCAGGTGCGAGTTGTGCGCCCATACCACGATGCGCGCCGGCCGGCCTATCGCCTGGCCCAGGTGTTCGCGCAGCGCCTGCAGCGTTTCCGCCATGTGCGAGTCGCGCACATTCCACGATTCGTCTCGGCCTTTGAACATGGCGCGGTAGTAGACCTCCGCATTGCGCGTCACACGCGCGTTCTGCTGCGCGTAGAAGAATTCATCCGGCACCACGCCGGTACGCAGGTGCTCGTTGGCGGCACGGTTCATTTCAATTAGTTGGCGCAGCACTTCGGCCTCGCAATCGGGCTTCATGCCGAAGCTGGTGGCGTAGCCGTAGCGCTGCGGGTCCTCCGCAAAGTGGTCAATGCAGCCGTAACGCTCGCGCGCACGGGCTGCAGCTTGCGGGTCAGCTTTATCCAGGTAATCGATCACCGCATGCATCGACTGCTGCAAGCTGTACAAGTCCAGGCCATAGAAGCCGCAGCGGCGCGCGGGGCTCGCAACGTGGTGGTTGTGCACGCGCAACCAGTTCACCAGGTCCACGATTTCGTGGTTGCGCCACATCCATTGCGGGAAGCGCTTGAAGCCTGACAGCGCCTGGTCGGCACTCATGTCGTCGCCGCCGTGCTGCACATAGCGGCTGACGCGCAAGGCATCCGGCCAGTCGGCTTCGACGGCGATGGCGTCGAAGCCCTTGTCGACGATCAGCCGCTTGCTGATGTCGGCGCGCAAGCGGTAGAACTCCTGGGTGCCATGGGTCGCTTCTCCCAGCAGCACCAGCGATGCGTCGCCGATGCAGTCGAGCAGGAAGTCCAGGTCCTCCGCCGTTTCCAGTGGCCGCGCCTCGCGCTGCAACGCGGCGATCAACGTCTTGTCCATGATTCAGCAAGATATCGCAAGCTGTGCGACACTGTCGCAGGTTTAAATAAGGAAATTTTGCATGTGGACTGGTGTTGTGTGCGGCCTGCTGGCGGGCGCGATGTGGGGCATGGTGTTCATCGTGCCGGAGTTGCTGTCGGCCTTTACCCCGCTGGAGATGGCGGTTGGCCGCTACGTCGCTTATGGCGCAATTGCCTTCGTCCTGATGCTGCCGCGCCTGCGCAACCTGATCGGCAGGCTCGAGCGCGATGACTATTTTGCGCTGCTGCGGCATGCGCTGGCGGGCAACCTGGTCTACTACATGTTCCTTGCACTGGGCGTCAAGCTGGCCGGCGTCGCGCCGACTTCCCTGATCATTGGCGTGCTGCCGATTGCCGTCACCCTGATGGGGCGCAACGACCACGGCGCGGTGCCGCTGCGCCAATTGGCCATGCCTTTGCTGGTGACCGCTGCCGGCATCGCCTGCATCAATATCGACGTATTCCAGCACGCCGCAGCGGCGGGCGCGTCGATGCTCAATACGGTGATCGGCGTGGTGTGCGCGACGGGCGCCCTGCTGTGCTGGAGCTGGTACACGCTGGATAACGCGCGCTACCTGAAACGCAATCCGCATTACAGCAGCGCGGAATGGTCGGCGTTGTATGGCCTTTCGACTGGCTTGATTGCCCTGCTTGCCGGCGGCATTGCGTTTGCCATTTTCCATGGCGACGTCACTGGCTCGGCGGGGGCCGCGTCGGGCCGCGACTGGACGCTGTTCTGGATCTGCAATAGCCTGCTGGCCCTGGGCGCCTCAGTGATCGGCAATCATCTGTGGAATATCGCCAGCCGCCGCGTGCCGGTCACCTTGTCCGGGCAGTTGATCCTGTTCGAGACATTGTTCGCGCTGATGTACGGCTTTATCTACAAGCAGCAGTTCCCGCGCCCGCTGGAAATCGCCGCCATCGTGCTGCTGATCGCAGGCGTGACGTGGTCCATGCACGTCCACGCCCAGGAAGAAGAACTCAGCCCGGCTTGACGTCCGGCTCGATGCGCTCTGCGACCAGCGCAGCCATCGCCGCCGCGCCATCTGCCGCCCGCGCCGTCAGGCCGGCCACGACACCCTCGGCGTCTGCGCTGCCGCGATTCTGGCTCACCTTCCACTTGCCGACGATCGACGCAATCGGGATCTCGATCCCGATAATCGCCTTCAGAAGTCCTTCGACGAAATCAGCTGGAGCATCCGACACAGCCCAGGGCACCGGCAAACCGTTCTCGTGAATAGCCGTCAGGTCACCGAGCAACCGCCGCAACCAGGCAGCATCTTCAACGACGCGGGCAACACCACGCACCTGCACCATCGCATAATTCCAGGTCGGCACCACCTTATGCGTCGTCGCCTTAGAGGCATACCATGAAGGGCTGATATAAGCCTCCGGCCCCTGGAACACCACCAGGCACTCGGTGCCGCCCGCAGCCAGGGCACGCCAGGCCGGATTGGCCCGTGCAACATGCGCCCGCAACACGCCCAGCCCCGCCTCCCCCTCTTCGGGATAAAGCGCAAACGGCACCAGGTCCGCAGTCGGCGCGGAGCCAGGGATAATAAGCATTCCGAGCGGATACGCCCGGATCAGCCCATGTTTGACCTCAAGCCGGTCTTCAGCGAAAGCAGTAGGAAGGTACATGCAGCCAGTGTAGCGCCAGCCGCCAAAACGCGCATAGAGCCAGCGATGGCCTAATTCAGCAGGCCATGTTCGACCATTACATCCTGCACCAGTTCCAGCCGCAGCACCGGATTTTCCTGCGCCAGCAAGAGCTGCTTCTGGGCCAGCGACAGGCGCAGCAATTCGCACCAGCGGTTTGCCACCCAGCCCGCCTCCTGCAAGCGATAAGGGGCCTGCATCGGCATCTGGCCGGCCGGAATGCCGCGCTCCTGCAAGGTCTGGATCAGGATTCCCAGGCTATCCGCCACATCCTGCTGGTCGGCAGGAATCGGCACCGCCATATCGTCATCGATCGGGGAAACGTCCGCCATCCACAAGCCATGCTTCAGCTGTTCGGCAGAGATAATGCGGAAGCGCTGGCGCCCGCTGCAGCGCAACTGCATCAGGCCCGGCATGATCGCCTTCCATTCCCCGATATGCGCCATGGTGCCGACCGCGCACAGGGTTTCGTGCTGGTCCGGCTTGCGCACTTCATCGCCCTGCACCAGCGCGACGACGCCGAAATCTTCCTTATGTTCGATGCAACGCTTTACCATGTCGAGGTAGCGCACCTCGAAGATCTGCAAGGGCAGGTACCCATCCGGATACAGCACCGTATGCAACGGGAATAAGGGGATCGCGGACATACTTCATCATCGCACGTTTCGATAGACAATGCCGCCTTTCATGACAAAGGCAACACGGTACAAGGCCGTAATATCGGCCGTCGGATCGCCCTCCACCGCCACCAGGTCCGCCAGGTAGCCCGGCTTTACCTGTCCCAGCGAACTGCCCCGGTCGAGCACCGCCGCATTGACCACCGTCGCCGCCCGCAGCGCCTCGGTCGGCGTCATGCCCAGTTTGACCAGCCATTCCGCCTCGCGCGCGCTGCCGCCATGGGCAAACACGCCCACATCGCTACCGAGGCCGATCGATACGCCCGCCTTGCGCGCGAGCTGGAACGCCCTGGCCGCAGCCTGCATGGATGGCGTCGGCGTCCCGCCCCGTACGTGCTTCTGGAAGTACTCGCTGGTCGCTTCCGGCGCCGCCAAAGTAGGGAAATAGGCAACTTTGCGTTCGGCCATCAGCCTGAAGGTGGCTTCGCTCCCGCCATAGCCATGTTCGATGGTATCCACGCCCGCCAGCACGGCGCGGCGCATGCCTTCGTCCGTGGCCGCATGGGCCGACACGCGCCGCCCGGAGCCGTGGGCGGTGGCCACCAGCGCATCCAGCTCCTGCTGGCTGAAGGTAGCGTGCGCCGCGCCATCCGGACCGGTGCGGTAATCGGCGTACACCTTGATCCAGTCGGCGCCGCGGGCTGACTGCTCACGCACCGCCTTCACCACTTCATCGACGCCGGTTGCCTCCTGTGCGCCGACCGGCAGCGCCATGTCGGGCCGATAGGCCATTGCGTTCGGGCCGTAGCTGCTGCTCGCCACGATCGCCAGCGTGGCAACAAACAGGCGCGGGCCAGGCAGTACGCCCTCCTCGATCGCCCGTTTAATGGACACGTCGGCGTAGCCCGCGCCTTCCGCCCCCAGGTCGCGCAAGGTCGTAAAGCCCGATTGAAGCTGCGCCTGCACGTGGCGCGCCGCCAGCAGAACGCGATAGGCTTCCGGCTCCTTCAGCACCTGGTCGTCCCAACTGGTTTCGTTATAGGGGTGCAGCAGCACATGCGAATGCAGGTCCATCAGGCCTGGCAACAGCGTCTTGCCTGGCAGGCTGACGCGCTCAACGTCGGCTGGCGCCTGGATCGCGGCCGTCGGCCCCGCAGCGGCCACCTTGCCATCAACGACCAGCACCGACCAGCCATGGTGGGCCGCCCCTTCTCCCGTCCAGACGCGCTCAGGCGTCAACAGCACCGGTCTGGCTGCCAGCACAGATGAGGCAAAGGAAAGCAGGAAAGCCGCCAGCAGCGGCCGCAAAGCAATGCTCGACATATTCTCGCCGTATAAAAAGAAAAGGGGCGGATATTAATCCGCCCCTTGCGCCGCGATCGGCTTATTTAATCAGGAAGTCTTCCTTGTTCTTGCCTTCCAGCCATTTCGGCGCACGGCCGCGGCCGGTCCACTGGGAACCCGATACCGGGTCCTGGTATTTCATTGGCACGCGGGCACGCGGCTTGACTGGCTTATTGCTCTTGGCCGCCGGACCGAGATCAGCCGGGGACAGGTCATATTCACGCATGATGGACCAGATCTGTTCTTTCGCCTTTTGCACTTCGGCTTTGCGCGCATCAGCCGCCAGATTTTGCAGCTCGGCAATTTTTGCTTGGTATTCTTGGTAAGTGGTCATCTTTCTTTACCCTAAGTGTATGAAAAATCAAAGTGTGACAATGTGTGAGATTTCTTGCCTGCAATGTACCATAGTTACGATGATTTTATCCACATAATTTAACCATATTAATAAAAAAGCGCCACACATTTGACGGGTGGCGCTTTTTATTTCATTTCTATTAATTTCCGGTATTTGGCTGCCATTTACTTTCAGAAGCGGGTCTCCAGTTGCAGGCGGATATTACGTACGCCGTAACTTGTCTGCTCGGACGAAAGCGATCCATTATCCATAATGTAGATATTCTTCGACCGGTAATCCTGTTTCAGCAAATTCCAGGCCGAGAAACGCAGTTGGCTCTTGCTATCCAGTTTCCACGCTACATAAGCATCCAGTTGCCGCGCTACTGTTGCCCAGCCATAGCGCTTCTCTTCTACCCGCACCTCACCGCTGGTACGCAGGTTAAAACTGCTGCCCATGCTCCAGGCGCCGTCGGGAGTCTTGTAATCGAGACCGAAAACGGCAGTCAGCGGCACTTGCTGGTCCAGCGTGTTGTGTGGCCCCGGCACGGAATCGACGCGCGACCAGTTGCGGCTTACGCTGGCGCGCACGTCGAGTGCCGGCGCATTATCCATCACTGCCTTCATCGGGAATTTCAATTCCACGTCCACGCTGCGCACGTCGGCACGGCCATTATTCGTCATCGTGGTGACCCAGCGGCCCGTGTCGTCAAGGAAGACACTGCGGCGTGTGAAATTGCTGATGCGGCGTGCGGCAGCGGCCACGCTAAACAGGGCGCCCTCGCCCCAGTAATGCTCATACGAAGCATCAATGCCGGTCGCCAGCTCCGGCTTCAGCTTCGGGTTGCCGATCCAGTCGGTCTCGATCTGGCTATTGTTGGTCGAGGTGAAGCGGCGGCCGGAAAGGTTGGAGGCCTGAGGCGCCTTGTACGTGCGGGTCAATGCGGCCCGCAGCTGGTCCTTGCCGCTGGGGAGCTTGTACAGGGTTTGCGCCAGTGGACTCCACACGCTGCTGCGATTGCGGACCGGGTCGAAGCCGGCGCCGGAACTTTGCGTATGGATGCCCTCCCACCGCAAGCCCGCATAGACCGACCACGCTTTGCTGATATTCCATTCATCCTGCGCATAGGCGGCCAGGCGTCGCAGCGTCGCCTGGTAGCCCTCGTCCTTGTCGTCGCGCAGGCCGTTGGAGCTGAACAGGTCGCGCTGGTTGCGCCAGTCGTCGCGGTCGGTGTAGCCGGCCTCCCAGCCGGCCGCCAGCGCATGATCGGTGCCGGCCGGCGTCGAATATTTGCCGGTGCTGCTGACGCCCCATTCGCGCACGCCGCTGAACACGTCATGCTGCAGGCTGGGCGCGCCTTCATGCGCATCGGACTCGTACCACCGGCCATTGGTACGCACGCGGTGGCCGCCGATCTTGGCGTCCAGCTTGGCCCCTTCGCCGAACTTGTGCACCCAGTTCAGGTCTGAGCGCGCGAACAGGTTCTTGTTTTCGTTTTTTATGCGCACGGCGTCGAAGAATGGCGCAGCGCCAACGTCAACGTCGTAGTTGCGGTCTATCGCGCTTTTGAAGATATTGCGGTTGATGAAGGACTGCGAAGTCAGCGTGTCGCCGTTCTCCAGGCTCCAGTTCAGGCGCGGCGACAGTTCCAGGCCGCGTGCATGGCCACGGTCATACGTCAGCATGCTGCGGTCCAGGAGCGGCGTGCCGGCCAGGTCGATCAATTCTTCGTGATTAAGGCCATTGCGGTCGAACTCATAACGGCCGCCGCCAAGGTTGATCGAATAGGAGAAGTTGCCATCCTTATCGGACAGGATCAGGTTCCCGTTCGGGTTCGTCGCTTCCTTACTATGGCTGACGCCGAATTTCAGCTCGCGCTGCGCCGTCTTGACAGCCTTCTTCAACACGATATTGATGGTGCCCGCGATCGACTGGGTGCTGAACTCGGCGCTGGCGGCGCGAATGACTTCGATGCGCTCGATGCTGTCCGGCGCCAGCGTCTCTATATTGAAGCCCGGCGGCACGCGCTCGCCATTCAGCAGGATTTGCGTATAACCGCTGCCAAGGCCGCGCATGCGGATATCGCGGCCGCCGGCGCCGACCGACACGCCGGGCACGCGTTTCAGCGCATCGCCGATCGAGGTGTCGCCATAGCGCTTCAGTTCATCGCTGCTGACGATGATCTTGCTGGCGGTGTCGTCCTTGCGCGGGTTGTAGGCTTCGGCGGCACCCTTGATTTCAACCTTCTGGACAGGGTCCTGCTTCTGTTCCTCAGCCATGGCTTGCGTGACGGCGAGGATGGCGGCTGCTGCGAGTGTCAGGCGGATCATTATTGCAAAAAATGTAAATAATTCTCGGGCGCAACTGTACTCTATGGCGCAGGCGGTAGCAAGGATATAATTCGGGATCTTCAGATCATTGGAATGCCGACCGTGTCCCGACTTGCCGTATTGCCGCAATACCTGCTCCCGAAAAGTGCTTTGACCAACTTCGCCGGCCGCGTGGCGGGCGCCAAAGCGGGCGACAAGACTACCCGCCTGATCCGCTGGTTCGTCGGCAAGTACGATGTCAACATGGATGAGGCGGCCAATCCGGACATTGCCAGCTACCACAGCTTCAACGAATTCTTCACCCGCGCGCTGAAACCGGGCGTGCGCCCGCTGGCCAAGGCCGATTTCGTCTGCCCGGTCGATGGCCGCATCTCCCAGTTCGGCGCCATTGAAGGCGACCAGATTTTCCAGGCCAAGGGCCACAAGTTCAGCACCACCGCCCTGGTCGGCGGCGATGCCACGCTCGCCAAGCACTTTGAGCACGGCAGCTTTGCCAACCTGTACTTGAGCCCACGCGACTACCACCGCATCCACATGCCGTGCGATGGCAAGCTGAAGCGCATGATCTACGTTCCGGGCGAACTGTTTTCCGTCAACCCGACCACCGCCCGCGGCGTGCCCGGCCTGTTTGCGCGCAATGAGCGCGTGGTGTGCGAGTTCGAAACCGCCTTCGGCCCTTTCGTGATGGTGCTGGTGGGCGCAACCATCGTCGGCAGCATGGCGACCGTCTGGCACGGCCTGGTCAATCCACCGCGCCTGCCCAAGGTTACTGAATGGACTTACGGCGACCAGAACATCAGGCTGAAAAAAGGCGAAGAGATGGGCCGCTTCCTGTTGGGCTCGACCGTCGTCATGCTGTTCCCGAAAGACACCCTGCAATTCAACCAGCACTGGCAGCCTGCCGGCCCGGTACGTTTGGGCGAGATGATGGCCAACCTCAAGTAAATTCCTTGGCGCTTGACGCGCCGTGGCCGAACCGCGCCGAAACCGCCGCAATTGCCCTGCCTCCGCCGCCCTGTCTGGGCGGCGAATCTCCTTCTGCCCAGTCCAGCCCCTGCCCAAGGGGTTTGGCCGGGACAATTCCCAAATTTACAACACTACATTCCTGACTGGCTACGCCATAGGGGAATGCTGTCATTTCGGCGTTACTTTAGGTCAACAAATTTTGACATTTTGAGATATTTTCTTGACATTCGATATTCAATTCATTAATATTGTTGCCTATTTGCAATTACTAAATCGATAGCGCAATTTCAGAGGGCTTCCCAAAAGGGAGCGATAGTCGTGGGTTCGGACGCAGCATTACAAATGATGGCGCAGATCTTGTGGGGGGCCGTGGTCATCTCAGCGCCGGTGCTCGCCTGTACCTTGGTGGTTGGGCTGCTGGTCAGCGTGCTGCAGGTAGTCACCCAGATCCAGGACATGTCGCTGACCTTCATCCCCAAGCTGGTCGCAACGGTGTTCGCCCTCATCCTGTTTGGCCCGTGGATGCTGCGCAAACTGTTGCGCCTGGCCACTGAACTGATCGCCAACATCCCCAATTACTTTTAGTCGACCGCAATGATCCTCGATATCAGCGCGGCCTGGCTTGCCGCTGTCCTCCTTTGTTCGATTCGCCTGTCGGCAATGCTGCTGCTGGCGCCCGTGCTGCAAGCGATGCGCATGCCGCTGCGCGTGCGCGTTGCATTTGTGCTGGCACTGTCCATGGCACTGGTCTCGGGCATGCGCCTGGCGCCAGCCACGACGCCAAGCGACCTGCCCGACCTGATGAACGCAGCCATCGGCGAGGCAAGCCTTGGCGCACTGCTTGGCTTCGGCCTGTTCACCGCGTTTGCTGCCTTCAACTTTGCCGGCAACCTGCTCGACCTGCAGATGGGCTTCAACATTGCCAACCTGCTCGACCCGATCACCCATGCGCAGTCGCCATTGCTGGCCACCCTGCTCGGCATGCTGGCAGTAATGCTGTTTTTTGCCGTCGACGCCCACCACGCACTGCTGCGCGGCTTCGCCTGGTCGCTGGAACGGGTGCCGCTGGGGACGTCGATAGCATCGCCACAGCCGGCGCTGCTGGCGGCACAATTCGGTTCGCTGTATGCACTGGGCCTGATGCTGGCCGCCCCGGTGCTGTTTTGCCTGTTCCTGATCGAGATTGCGCTGGCTGTCCTGTCACGCAACCTGCAGCAGATGAATGTGTTCGTGCTGGGCGCGCCGGTCAAGATCGGCGCCGGCCTGATCCTGCTGGCACTATGCGCCCCGCACATTGGCAACCTGGCACAGCGCATATTCCAGTCCATGTTCCAATTCTGGGAGGCGGTGCTGTAATGTCCGACGAAGGCCAGGAAAAGAACCAGGAAGCCACGCCGCATAAGCTGCGCGAGGCACAAAAGCGCGGCCAGGTCGCCAAGAGCATGGAAGCCAACTACGCCGCCGTGCTGGCGGCGCTGGTCGGCTGCTGCTTTGCCGCCGGCCCGGTCATTGGAAGGCAACTGCTGGCCACCTCGCGCCGGCTGCTGGAGCAGGCCGCCGCCGGCGACTGGGCGCCGGACGTGATGGCCAAATGGCTGGTGGATTTGCTGTCCGGCGGGGCAATGCTGCTGGCGCCTTTGCTGCTGGCT
This sequence comes from Pseudoduganella sp., assembly GCA_039593775.1. Classification (GTDB taxonomy): domain Bacteria; phylum Pseudomonadota; class Gammaproteobacteria; order Burkholderiales; family Burkholderiaceae_D; genus Rugamonas. Next base: position 662 of record JBCNOP010000112.1, on the reverse strand, counting down.
GTGGCCATTGCTGCCATCGCGGCCAATGTGGCACAGGTGGGCGGGGTGTTCTCCTTCGACCCCGTTACCCCGAATTTCAGCAAACTCAATCCTGCGGAAGGCTTGCAGCGCCTGTTCTCCATGCGCATGCTGTACGAGGCGCTGCGCAGCGTGTTGAAGCTGGCAGTACTGGGCCTGGTGGCATGGACTGCCATGCGCAGTGCCCTGCCCCTGATCATGCAGCTGGGCGGCTTTGAAGGGCGCAGCCAGGCTGTTACCGGCCTGTCGCTGGTCGGCCCGCTGCTGTTCAAGCTATTCCTGGCGGTGCTGCTGATTGCGCTGGTCGATGTGCTGTACACGCGCTGGGACTTCGCCAAGCGCATGCGCATGAGCCACCACGACATCACGCAAGAGCACAAGCAGCGCGAAGGCGACCCGCGCATCCGCAGCCGCCTGCGCCAGTTGCGCAACGAAATGCTGAAACAGGCGCAGTCCGTGCGCCGCCTGCCCGAGGCCGACGTCTTGATCACCAATCCAACCCATATCGCCATTGCAATCTCCTACCGGCACGGCGAAATGCCGGCGCCCAAGCTGCTGGCCAAGGGCAGCGGCCAACTGGCCGCGCGCATGCGCAAGGCGGCACGCGCCGCCAACGTGCCGGTGGTGGAAAATCCGCCCCTGGC
>JBCNOP010000111.1:0-16127 GCA_039593775.1 Pseudoduganella sp. | reverse complement strand
TTCACACTGCAGGGGTCGCAAGTTCGAAACTTGCACTTCCCACCAAATATTCGGTTATATCAAAGGCTTACGCATCCATGTCGTAGGCCTTTTTTATTTGCTATCGAAGTCGGAAATCGGCCGTTTCGATGCCTGGAAGGACGGACGGGCCGACCCGACCATCAGCCCGTCCGGTTTTCATCCACGCAGCGTCAGCAACAGTGCATCCAGGCGCTCGAGCGTGGACGTCATGCCTTCTTTCATACCCATATCGATGACTTTCTGGACGTCTTCCGGCGAGTTGTAATGCACGACAGTGGTGACCAGCGTGTGTTCCCTCAGGTCGGAAAACGTCACGTCCCAGCGCGAACGTGGCATGTCTGGGTTGACGACCCCAGTTTCATCGGTGAAGCCATCCAGCGTCGCATAGCTGTCGATCGGCCGGATGGCCAGGTAATCGACGCGGCTCCAATAGGCTTGCCCATCTGGTGTAACCATGGCGTAGTGCCAGTAGCCGCCTTCCTTGAATTCCATATGTTTGGTCTTGGTGCTCAGGGGTTTGGGCGCAAACCAACGGTCGAGCAATGCGCTCTGCGTATGGCAATCCCAGACCAGCTGGCGTGGGCCAGCAAATTCCCGCGTCACAGTGAGTGTGCTGTTTTCCTTGTCGACCACAAAATCAAACTGAAGCTTAGCTACCATTGACGTCTCCTTGCAGTTGTTCCAAAAGTTTGTCCAGATTCTCGTATCGGTTGCTCCAGAGCGCGCGTTGCTCCTCGAACCAGCGCTCGGCTGCGGCGAGCTTGTCCTGCTCGAGCGTACAGGTCCGCACCCGCCCGCACTTGCTGCTACTTACCAGACCAGACTCTTCCAGCACGCGCATGTGCTTCATGAACGACGGCAATGCCATGTCGAAGGGTTTCGACAAGTCACTGACGGTGGCGGGGCCCGCGCCTAGCCGCTGTACTACGGACCTGCGCGTTGGGTCCGATAAAGCGTGGAAGATGGCGTCCAGCGCAACACGATAGTTATCCATGTGGCTAACTATACGCGCAAAAAAAATGGAATGCAAGCGGCGCCGAGCCTGAGCCGGCGCAAGCTTGTCACGCCTGCGAAATGAACCTGGGCTGGCCGGCACTATGTCCGTTTCCGCACGGAGCGGCTTTATGCTGAGTCGTATGCTCAGGCTATGAAGATGACAGCCAATACCGCAGCAGTCCCGGAAGACCAGGCAGCACCTGCAAAACGGCGCAGGGTGCCGCCATTGTCGCTCGCGGCATGGAAACAGTTCATCAGCGTTGCAAAGCCCTACTGGCTGGAAAATGAAAAGAAGACGGCCTGGGGCTTGCTGCTGCTGTTGATCGTACTGATGCTGGCGGAGACCCAGCTTGCCGTGATGTTGAACAATCAGTCCGGTGAGATGACTTCGGCGCTGGCCGGGCGCAATGGCGACCGCTTCTGGACATCGGTGCGTGCCTGCCTGCTCATCCTGGCGTTTGCAGTGCCAATCTATGCGTTCTACTACTACATGCGGGACATGTTCGCCAACCAGTGGCGGCGCTGGCTCACCGGGCGCTTTCTCGACGGTTATCTCAAGGGACGTAAATACTACGAGCTGACTTCGGAAGGCGAGATCGACAACCCGGACCAGCGCATCAGCGAAGACATCAACACCTTCACCGGTCGTTCGATCCACTTCCTGCTGATCTTCCTCGGTTCGATCATGCAGCTGGTGGCCTTTAGCACGGTGCTCTGGTCGATATCCCGCTTGCTGGTTGGTGTCCTTGCCCTGTATGCATTGGCGGGGACTGTTGTTGCCCTCTACGTGTTTGGCAATCCGTTGATCCGGCTCAATTTCTGGCAACTGCGGCGTGAGGCAGATTTTCGCTTCGGCCTGATGCGCTTGCGCGAGAACGCCGAATCGATCGCTTTTTACCGGGGCGAAGCACAGGAGCGGGCCTACATCGACAGCAAGTTCGACAAGGTGTTCCACAACTACAGCAGGCTCATAAAAAAACAGCGAACATTAAATTTGTTTCAGCGTACGTTCAGTCAACTCACCCTGGTGCTGCCTGGGGTGATCCTTGCAGACGGTGTGCTGTCGGGCGAGCTGGAAGTGGGGAGGGCAATACAGGCAGCTGGGGCTTTTACTGCGGTGCTGGGCGCAGTGGGTGTGATCGTCGATAATTTCGAGAGCCTGAGCCGTTTTGTGGCGGGCACCGAGCGCTTGCAGACCTTGTCGAGGCTCGTGGTGCCTGCTGGCGACGCTGCAGCCGGGAAGACGCGCAGCAGGATCAAGATGCGGCTCGGCAAGCAGATCGCAGTTGATGCCTTGACCGTGTGTCCACCGCAGTCCGAACGGGTGCTTGTAAAGGACTTGTCCTTTGTGCTGGAGCCGGGCGATGCGCTACTGATCACGGGCGACAGTGGATGCGGCAAAAGTTCGCTCTTGCGCGCCATTGCTGGCCTGTGGGACAACGGTTGCGGCTTGATTCACCACCCACCAATGGCAGACATGTTTTTCCTGCCCCAGCAGCCTTACCTGCAGCATGGCACGCTGCGCAGCCAGCTTATCTACCCCAGTGTGCAGACAAGCCTCAGCGACGAACAGTTGCAAAAGATCCTGGAGCAAGTGCACCTGCCGCATCTTGCGGAACGATTCGGCGGGCTGGATGCGGTACAGGACTGGGAAAAGCTGCTGTCGGTTGGCGAGCAGCAGCGGCTCGCCTTTGGCCGCGTGCTGGTGCATGAGCCAAACATTGTGATCCTCGACGAAGCGACCAGTGCTCTTGACAGCAGCAATGAAGCAGCGCTTTACAAGAGCTTACGAGAAAGCGGCGCTACCTTGATCAGCATCGCCCACCGTGCAGCCGTCCGGCGCCATCATACGCATGTGCTGCGATTGAAGGGGGATGGCGGATGGGAGCTGCGTGAAGTCGCTCATGCGCTTTCGACGTCCCCGGGAACCTGATGAATGCGGGTAATCTGGAAGTTGTACTGCTCGGCAGCCACTGGAGAGTCGCTCCTGCGTGATTGTTGTTGCCGCAAATGATCACTGACCAGCATGGCTGCGCCTTGTTCCGTCAGCACGCCTGCCGCCTCTGCCTCTATCTGATGCTCAGACCGGTCGGCATTCCGGTAGGAAATAACCCAAGTTGACACCTGCTTCTCTTTCAATCGCACTGGTAAGGGAATCACGTATCTTATCAAAGTCGAACGCCATCTAGCGCCCGATTGATGAGATGCCAGTGTTAAATTTCCTAACTGCAAATTTTGATGTCGTAAAATTTAACACATGCGGCAGGGCGATTTCGACTAACTCAGCGTAATCAAGCACTTACAAAGTAGGCATAGTTGATGCTTCGTTCAGGTTGTAGTTTCTTCAACCTAACTATGGAGCGCGATATGAAAGCTAATACGCTGTTCAAGTCTTGCCTGCTGGCCTGCTCCGTTCTGGCGGGTTCTCAAGCGGTAGCCGGTCCCGGCACAGTAAACAGTATTGAATTTAGCTTCATGAACTACAGCAGTACCGCATCACAGTCATTCAGCAGTTTGCCGTTGACGAGCTTCGACAACACTCCAGCTCCTTCGATTGTGCCGATTTCAACTCCGACCCCTCAGGAAATTCATCCCGTCGTTGAGGTGTACGTGCCTTCGACGCCGGTCCAAACCAGCGCACCTGCAGTAATTCCGGCAGCTGACCTGCCGCAGGCGGCGGCAGCCATCCCTGAGCCAGGGACCGTTGCCTTGCTGGGCTTGGGTTGTGCTTTGCTTTTCCTGCGTCGTCGGGAGAAGTTCCATGCTTAATTCGCGCAGTTTTCCAGCGCTTGTACTGACCTTGTTGCTGGCAGCATGCGGTGGTGGAGGGGGCGGATCGGGAGGTGCGCCGGTTGTGTCTCCCGCTCCATCTCCCAACACACCCACACCGCCGTCTCCACTGGAAGGCAACATCGTCACGTCGGTTCCGGCGCCGACTTACGCGGCAGGCAGCGGCAACTTGAGTATCTTCAACGCCATCAATGCCTTGCGCAGCAAGATCGGCTCAGGGCTGTTGGCCCAGAGCCTGTTGCTGGACAAGTCTGCGGGTGCGCACTGGAGTTACATCAACCAGAACGGCATCGGCGAACTGCATGGCGAAACGGCCGGCAAGCCTGGGTACACGGGCGTCCGTGCCGCTGACCGGATTGCTGCTGCAGGCTATACCGCTTCGGTCTCGGGTGAGGCAATCTACAGCACAGTCGGTACCGACAAGTACATGACCTGTGTTGCGGAGTGGGCCAATTCCGTTTATCACGCGGCCCTGCTGTTTGCCAGCACGATCGATATCGGTATCGCGGCAAACAATTTCACGCCGGCGGAAGGCGCCTCAACCCTTTGCGTAGTGGACGTCGCCACGAGCAGCACGCAATCGGCGCAGTTGCCGGGCGCAGGCAGTATCCGCGCCTATCCTTACGCGAACCAGGCGGACGTGCCTTTTGTGTTCTTCAACCGTACTGAAACGCCAACGCCTGTGCCGGACCTGGTCGAAGCAGGCACCCCCGTCACGGTGAGCTTCGAAACCAGGGGCATGGCGTTGACCGCGCCGATTGCCATCAGCCAGTTCAGCCTGACGCCTGCCGGCGGTACTGCTGTGGACGCGCGCATCCTGGTGAATAAAGGAGGCAAGCTTGGCCCGGTCATCGCGACGAATGGCCCTGCATTGACCGACGATGGAAATATGCAAGGCTTCACCGCAACGCTGGTGCCGGTCTCAAGACTCAAGCCAGCGACCACATACAACGTGGCGCTGCTTGCTGTCGTGGATGGCAAAACCATCGACAAGTCCTGGTCGTTCACCACCGCCGCACAGTAATACCGGCAGCAACGGGTCAGCAATCCTGGCGGAACGCTGGCCCTTTTCATTTACTTCGGACGCGGAGGCTGCACGCCTTGATCGGGACGTGGCAGGGCGCCAGTCCGCAGCAATCGCACGGCATGCGCAACGGCGCGCGCGACGTTGCGCACTTCTTCCTGGAAGGCTTCGTCCTTGTCCATCACATCGTGGCTGGTTGCATAGGGCTCGTAATAGCCAAGGTAGCGGTCAAGCTGGGACTGGGTTCCGGCATCGGTCAACCCCATCCAGTCCAGCCAGTCGGACAGGTTGCGCCGCAGGCTTTCGGCGCCGGCGACGTCGCCGTGCACCACCAAGCCATAGGCGCGCCCGGCCAGGTGTTTGGGGTAGGGCCAGCCTGCAAGCTCCAGTGCTTTGGCTTCTTCGGGCTTCTTGCCATGCGTGCTGCTTGGATCCGGATTGCCGCCATCTGCACACACCAGGCGGTCGATCATCAGCTTCAATACGGACGGTGCCTGGTACCAGTAAACCGGCGTAAAGATGATGATGCCGTGTGCGGAGACCCACTGCTCGTAGATATCGTTCATCCAGTCGTCCACCTGGCCAAGGCTGTGGTTGGGGTAGCAGCTGCATGGCCAATGGCACAGCGGCATGGCGGTGGAAACACAGCCTTTGCACGGGTGGATGCGCAACTGATATTCGGAGGTCAGGCGGCTCAGGTCAAGGATGTCGACGCTGATGCCATCAGCGGCCAGTGTGGCCTCAGCCAGTTTCAGCATGCGCCACGTCTTTGAAATTTCGCCGGGGCAGCTGCCGTCATTGCGGGCTGCACCGCAGACCAGCAGGACTCGGGAAGGCGTGGCAGGATTTTTCTGGCGCTCCTCCGCCACCCTCAAGCGGGCGGCGGCGGCCTTCCACTCGAGCGACAGCTCGTAGCCTGGATCGGCAAATCCCGGCCCGGCTGGCTCGGTCACGGGAGCCTTGCGGCTGTCACTGAAGTTCTGCCATGCGACCTCCTCGAGCTTCGCCACTTCCTCGCGCAGCTTGTCAAAACGCGGGTCGGCAAAGGTGCGCATAAAGCGCAGCTGGAACTCGCTACGTTGCAGCTTGGCAGGGGCTTGGCCTTTGCGGACATCTGTCATGGATTCCTCCGTGCTGGAGAAAATGTGCCATGGTCGTCCTGGCGAGTCAGTACGACAGCGAACAGAAACTTGACCTGGATTAAGGATGCCCCCGACGACTGAAGGCTATGATCGCGGCATGGCAAAGAAGTTTCCGATTATCCCCTTGCATCCCGAGCGGGTCTGCTGGGGTTGCGACAAGTACTGTCCTGCCGACAGCTTGGCGTGCGGCAACGGTTCGGAACGAACCCAGCACCCATCTGAGCTGTTTGGGCCGGACTGGATGGAGTGGGAATCTCCGCTCCTGGAACCCCAGCCGGACGCTGGAACGCCGGCCGGCGCGCAGCACGTCCGCTCTTAATTGCCTCCCGTCTTGTATGAATATGAGACCGTGAACCTGCGCTGCGTCCCTGGTGGGAAGACGTTCGTATGCTGTAACGTGCGGGCAACCGCTTCGTCGTAAGCCTGGTCGCGTGAGGCGGAGGTTCGCTTCACGTTGATGACTTTCCCCGTATCGTCCAATTCGACGTCGAAACTCGCCTTCAATATTCCCGACACTTTGCCTGGTTCGGGTATGTAGAAGATTTGCCTCTGCACTGCCTCCAGTTGCGCATCGGTGGGCGGGGTTTCTTTTTGCGTGAGCAGACCCTTTTCCTCGGCAGCTTTGATTTCGTCTTGTATCGCTTGGTTAACCGCCGTGTGGTATGCGGACTGAGGGGCTTGGCTTGGCGCCATCGGATAGCTCGGGGAATTGCTGCTCATGAGTGCTGCGCAGCCTTTCACCAGCAGGAAGATCATGAAAGTGATCTGCCAGCCTGACCAGGTCCAGCCTTGCTTGCTGCTGCTCTGCACTGGCGCTTCAGCAAGGGGGACCGGGCTGCCCGCGCCATTGCGCTCGATCTCGGTTTGCGCTGCCTGGTGCCACTTCTGCAGGATCTCGCGATCGATGATGATGGAGAACCAGTGATAGAAACGCTCTGTCAGCTGATGGAACAGGACCAGGTCGTTCCTTGACGCGCCGCGCTCAGGATCTGGTGTGTTGCGGACGGCGTGGATCAGCTGCCGGACGGTGTCCATGGCATGGGCCGGCATCGATTCATACAGCTTCCACTGGTCGATGGCGCGGTCTACCATGGCGCCGGCCTCGCCAAACTGCTGGATGCGGCGACTGTCGCGCGCCCAATCCAGGACTTCGCTGGCCACCACGAACAGGGTTTCGTGTCCCGGCTTCCAGCCTGCGGCGAGCAGGTGGACGATGCGTGCCTCGAAGATCGTGCGCGCCGTGAGGTTGAGCAGGGTTTCGTGCTCAAGCGATGCCTGGAGTATCTCGCGCCAGCGAGACTGGTGGCGGCTCTCGTTCTTCAACACCAGTGACTCTGCGCTGGTTTGGAACTGGGTAAAGGCCACGTCCGCGAGATGGTATGGATCGTCAGGCGCGGTCTCCGGGGCAGCCGGGGCAAGCAATGAAGCAGGTTCGCTCACGGGCTCCGGCGCAGCGGTGGACAGTGAGGGAGCGGGTTCAGTGCCGGATTCGGAAGCCGGCTCTGGGGCTGCAGCTGCCAGCGCTGGAGCAGGTTCGGGCTCGGCGGCTGCCATGACGCTGGCAAGAACCGCTTCCTGGCGCGCGAATTCCTGGTGTGCGTGCCATTGAAGCGCTACATCATAGGCTTGGCGAAGTTCCTGGAAGGCCTCTGGATCGGACTCCTGGTCGATCTTCTTCAGTTCACGCGCATAGGCGCGGCGAATATCCTTTGCGCCAGCCTCGGTATCGAGGCCAAGCCGGACGAGGAAGGGGAAGGTGTCACGCATTTCCGATGACTCTCATGACGTTATACGATATCCACAGCAGCACGATGACGAGCAGCACCAAGGTCCGGGTTATTTCCCAGCCCCGTGACGGTTCTGCTTGATTGCCGATTCGCGGCCACGAGACGTCGGGCGCGACACCGAGCGGCTGTGCCAATTCACGCCAGCGCTGCAGCATCCGCATATCGACTACCAGCGGGGTGAGATTGGCGTAGAAATTTGCAAGATGCTCAAAATAGCCGTGGTCGCGGCGCAGGCGACCCGGCTCCGGTTCGTGCGTTTGCCGCAGGTCGCGTATCACCCGAACCAATGGCGCCCGGAGTGTTTCAGGCTGGTGATGCAGTACCCATCGCTCGAACCATGCTTCTGCAAGTTGGGCGTTTGGCCAGCTGCCTTGTTCCGCCCAGCCAAAATGGTCCGTGGCGGCAAGCAGGAGCGCTTCGTGGCCTGGCTTCCATCCCTGGAGCAGTAACTGGCAGATGGCTGCCTCCAGGTTCCGGCCGGCGTCGATGTTGATTGGTTGCTGCTCGGCCAGTTGCTCTCGCAAGTCGTCGACCCAGATCGTTTCGTCTGCAATGCGGCGGCCAGACGAAATCACAGTGACCGCCGCGACGATCCACTCAAAGGCCTCCCGCGCTTCGTCCTCGGCAACTGATGCCGGAACCTCGGCCAATCCGACAGACTGAGAGCGGATGGCAAGTTCGTAAGCATTGCGCAATGCCTGGAATACTGATAGTTGGGTCTCCTGGTCAATCGTCTTGAGCGCGCGTGCATAGGCGCGGCGCACGTCCTTGACGCTTGCGCTCGCATCGAGCCCGAGATGGGACAGGGCCTTGGAAGTGTCCAGCATCTACCGCTTACGAATCCAGGTTCAGGAAGCTCTGGTGCTCGAAATATTCAAGCGCTTCATTGAAAGTGCGGGCTGCATCACGCGAGATGCGCGTATCCTGGGCCTCCAGCGCCCGCTCGAACTGCATGATCTGGCGCCCCAGATGCTCGCGGGCCTCGCCGCGCAGTTGCTGGTACAGGCGTTCGCCACGGGCGAGCAAGGTACGGAATTCGATACGGTCGCGCGGATGGATCTTCAGCTCGGACAGCGCCGCGAAGCGTTCCTTGATCTCCTCCGGGCTCAGCATTCCGGGATTGCCCTCGATGACCAGCGTGTGGGTCTGCTTGGTCAAGAGCACCGTCGCTTCCACTTGCAGCAAGCCGTTGGCGTCGTAAGTGAAGCGCACGTCCACGCCGTTGTTCTGGCCCTTTACCTGCGAAATTGGCACCTCGATGGTTCCAAGTTCGATATTGTCGCGGGCCATGCGCGCTTCACCCTGGAAGACATTGATGCGCAGGGCCGTCTGCCGGTCGCTGGTCGGCTGGTAGTTCTTTACCTTGCTGACAGGGACCACCGTGTTGCGTTCAATGACCGGGTCAAAGTGGCCGTGCGAGTATTGGTCGCCGCTAAGGTGCATCGATACTTCGACGCCCAGCGAGTAAGGCGCGACGTCCGTCATCACCACTTCGTCCAGTGCGGCATCGTTCATTTTCAGGCCGGCTTGCACGGCCGCGCCCAGCGCCACCACCTCGTCCGGATTGAGGTCGCAGGAAGGGAAGCGGCCAAACATGCGCGCCACCATGCGCCGTACGATCGGCATGCGCGTGGCGCCACCGGCCAGGACGATGCTATCCAGGCTGGCAGTCGGCAGGTTGGCGTCGCGCAGCGCACGTTCAACCGGCGAACGGAGGCGGGCCAGCAAGGGCGCGGTAATGCGCTCAAGGGCAGCTTCGTCGAGCGGCATGGAGTAGGTGATGCCGCCATGGTTGATCTGCAGCAGTGCTTCCGGCGCTTCGGTGAGCTTGCGCTTGGCCTGTTCGGCTTGCGCCACCAGGCTTTGCATGAAGCGGCCGTCCTGTTTCAGCTCGACCGGGATGGAGGCTTGCTTGAAGAATTCTTCGATCAACAGGTTGACGAAGTCTTCTCCGCCGAGGAAGTTGTCGCCGGCCGAGGCCCGCACTTCCATCACGCCCTCAAACAGGTCGAGTACCGAAACGTCGAAGGTACCGCCGCCCAGGTCGAACACGAGGAACTGGGTTTCCTTGCCGCGCTGGTGAATGCCGTAGGCGAGGGCGGCGGCCGTCGGTTCGTTGAGCAGGCGTTCAACCTTCAGGCCTGCCAACTGGCCAGCCGCGCGGGTCGCCTTGCGCTGTGCATCGGAGAAGTAGGCGGGAACGGTGATGATCGCTTCGGTGATCGGCTGGCCGAGCGCAGCTTCTGCATCTTCCTTCAGCGCGCGCAAGATCAGCGCCGACAGCTCCTCGGCGCGGAAGTTGCGGCCGCCCAGCGTGAACAGCTTGTTGCTGCCCATGTGGCGCTTGAAGACCGCTGCGCTGCTGGTGGGATGCGTCTGCAGGCGCTCGCGCGCCGCCTTGCCGATCAGGATTGTGCCGTCCTCGTCAACGCTGACGCAGGACGGGGTGAGGAATTCCCCAAGGCTATTGGGGATCAACCGGGGCTCACCATTGTGCCAGACGGCGATGAGGCTATTGGTTGTGCCGAGGTCGATGCCGACAATCATTTGCTGCTCCGATGTAAATTTCACAAAAGAGTAGCCTAGCATTTATTTCCAGCCGAGAAAAGCCGTTGTATTTCATGAAATTGCTTCAGAGCCATAGAGTTATCATGAAAGCGACACTTCACCCGATTGCCAGAATCTGTGGCAAGCCGCCTGATCGAGGTTTAACATATTTGATGCACTAAAGAGAAAGGAGGAAATCATGGCTAATCTCAGGCGTTACGATCCATTGACGGACCTGGCCCGTTTCGATCCCTTCCGCAATTTTGAGGACCTGTTCCGCGACTTCCGGATGGCAAACATTACGCGCGAAGGCGAGGGTCAGCAGCCGATTCGTATCGACGTGCATGAAAACGAGTCGTCGTACACCGTTCGTGCCGATGTGCCTGGCGTCAACAAGGACGACATCAAGGTCGACATTTCCGGCAACCGCGTGACGATTTCCGCCGAAACCAAGCGGGTTGAGGAGGAAAAACAGGGCGGCACTGTAGTGCGGAGCGAACGCTACTTCGGCGAGCAGTATCGCAGCTTTACCCTGGAACACGATATCGATGACACCAAGGCCAGCGCCAAGTGCGAAGGCGGCGTGCTGGAGTTGACGTTGCCGAAAAAAGCAAAGCAGGGTAGCCGCAAGCTGCAAATTCACTAAATCCTGACCGGTAGAGTCAGGATGAAGCTGGTGCCCTCTCCGAGGGCACTTTTTACGTCTATCCGTCCACCGAGCAAGCCATACACGATGTTGTAGACGATATTGAGTCCCAGTCCGGAGCCGCCGCGCCCAAGCTTGGTGGTGAAGAATGGATCGTAGATCTTGCCCATGTTCTCGGGCGCGATGCCAATGCCGTTGTCGCGTACAGCGATCGCCACCGAATCAGTGCCGATGGTCTCGGCCGAAATCACGATTTCACCGTGTTCGCGGCCCTCGAAGGCGTGGATCAGGCCATTGTTGACGAGGTTGATCAGTACCTGGCCGAATGGCCCAGGGTAGCTCGCCATCACGATCCCGTGCGCTATGTTGTGACTGACGCGGATACCGGATTTCTTGAACGTCGGCATTAGTACCATCAGGATTTCCGATACCAGCTCGTGCAAATGGAATTCACGGCTTTGCGAGGTCGCCCTGTCGACAGCCACCTGCTTGAAGCTGGACACCAGGTCCACCGCACGGTGCAGGTTGCGCAGCACGATCTGGCTGCCGTTGCTGACGTCGCCGATATAGGCGGTGAGGGCAGATCTCCGGACGCCGGCATCCACCGCGGCGGCGAAGGCTGTGGTTTGGTCCAGCAAGGTGCTGATCGCCAGCAGGCTGTTGCCGATCGGCGTGTTCAATTCGTGCGCGACTCCGGCGACCAGCGACCCCAGCGCCGCCAGTTTTTCGCTGCGCACCAGTTCTTCCTGCGCGCGTTGCAGGGTCCCGAGGGAATCGGCCAACTCGCGGTTGGCGTCGGCGATCTGGCGGGTACGTACGTTGACCAGGTCTTCCAGTTCCAGTTCGCTGCGTTTGCGGTCAGTGATGTCGGTGGAGACCCCGCCCAGCGCCCAGATATGTCCGAACTCATCGATCAGGGGGAACTTTTCCGAGATATAGGTGCGTGGGCCGCCTACCGTGCCGCCCGAGGTTTCTTCATAGCTGGTGGCGCGGCCGCTGGCCAGCACGGCGCGGTCGGCCTTGCGGATGGAATGCGCCATTTCGCGGCTGAACAGGACTTCATCGGTGTTCCCCAGCGGCTCGGGCGAGCCAGGAGGCAGCAGCATGCGGAAGCTGTGGTTCACCATCAGGTAGCGGCCATCGAGGTCTTTCACATAGATGACCGCCGACGACTTCTCGACGATATTGGTGAGCAAGGCCTGGCTGCGGCGCAGGGCCGCATCGCGTGCCGCAATGGTCGCGAGCATGGCATTGAAAGCCGTGGCCAGGCGGCCGACTTCATCGCGGCTGCTAACTGGCGAGCGCAAGTCAAAGCGCTGTTCGCGCGTCACGCGGTCGGCTACAGCCGACAGGGCAATCAGCGGCTGCGTGACCAGGCGGCGTGAACTCAGGGCATACAGGATGCCGCCGAACGACAGCGTGAGGAGAACGACGCCAAGCACGAGGCCATACTGGCGAAGGCGTTCCAGCACTGACGGCAGGTGGTAATTGGTCACCAGGTATCCGACAACTTCGCGCTCGAAGCGGATGGGGGACAGCACCGACAATGCGTAACCATCGAAGCGATGACCCTCGCGTTCCAGTTCCTGCGACCATTCGCAGGCTGCGGAAGAATCACGGTTGAAGCGGGTGAACACGCGCTTGTCAGCGGTGAACAGGCAAGCCTGGGTAATTTCGGCACTGCTGCGCAAGGCTTCGAGCTTGCGGACTGCACTGCCGCTGTCGCCGGAATTCAGGTCGGCGTCGAGGCTTAACGCAAATAGCTGGCTGCGCACGGTAAGATCTTGTACCACGCGCGGGCGGGCAACGAGCAAGTCGTAAGTAGCCAGCGCAATCAGTGCAACCAGCATCGCCGCTAACGTCGTAAGGACGGACACCAGCAAGAGCTTGCGCTGGAGTCCTAGGTCACGGAAGAAGCCCTGGAAGCTTTTCATCTGGGTTTGGCCCATTTGCGCCGGAGTAACTATCTTAGCTCAAGCGCTACGCGAGCTACAAGCATGCGACATTCCAATGTAATTGTTGCTATGTTTGGCGTATGACAGAAAAGCAAGAAGACAGCGAGAACGCGCGGCAGCCACCGTCCCCCGATGCTGGTGCGGAGGCGCCTGCGCGTCCCGAGCAGCCGTCGCGTACGCCGCTGGTGGAGTGGCAAGGGCCGGTGTTCTGGATGTCATGCGGGGCCTTGCTGGCGGGGTTAGTGGCAGGAGCAGTCGTCCTGGCGCAGCGTGTTGGCGTTGAGCGGGACCTGATGGCCGTCGCGACGACGCTGCCGCCGGCGGATAGCAAACCGCACACGGCGCCGGCGCCAGAAACCGCGGCCCGGGGACCGGAGCGTGTCGCACAAGCGCCGGTAGACACCGGCCGCCCGGGCGCTTCCGTATTGGAAGGGCCGACCGCACAAGATGTTCCGCCACGCAAGGCCGCAACGGCGCGGCGCCACGGCGTGCGGTCGGCAAGCGTCGTGCCGGTGCGATCGCAGCAGCACGCCACTGCCAGGAAGCCCATGGGCAAGAAGAGCGCGGAGCGGCGCAAGGCCGCTGCCGGTACGGACAGGTACTCGGAAGTATTCAAGCGTTGCCCGTGGCCGGGGGAGCCAGGCTCGGTGGAGTGCCGCCGGCATATCTGCAATGGCGCTGAAAGCGAAGGACCCGCATGCAAGCCGTACAGGTCAAAATTGCGTTAAGCGATAGGCAGTGAAATAAAGGATGGCTGGAGTTCGGCCAGTTCCTGGCACGCCAGGCAGGTGGCTGCACCGGGTTGTGCCTGCATGCGTCCGGCAGAGATCGCGGCGCCGCAGCGCTGGCACTGGCCAAAAGTCCCGTCCCGCAAACGCTTCAGGGCAGCGTCGATCGCCGCAACTCCGGCGGCATCGCGGCCAGCCAGCACCTCGCGCCGCTGCCGCAGGACGGCAGTCCAACGGTCTATTTCTTCAGGTAGCATGACTGGTCTCCACTTTTGGAGTCACTTTAACGGGCATCTTGAGCCTCGTCAGCAGTGCCGCTTGACCTAAGTCAAACTTGGTCGACTTATTCCTGGGGAAGTGGATTTGGCCCCTTGCCGCGATGAACAGTACAATCATAGGATGACAGGATTTGACCACCGACAGGACCGGGCTTTGACTCATTCAACGATTGCGGAACGCAGCCTGCAATGGCTGCTGGCATCAGCGACCGACGCGATGCTGATCATCGACAAGGATGGCCAGCTGATCCTGGTCAATCCTGCGCTGGAAAACCTGTTTGGCTACGGGCCTGGCGAGCTGCAGGGAAAATTGCTGGAATCCCTGATTCCTGAACGGTTCCGCCAAGGCCACGTGGGGCTTCGCGGCAGTTACTTTGAACACCCGCGTCCGCGTGCGATGGGCGCTGGTGTCGAACTGTTCGCGACACGCAAGGATGGCACTGAATTTCCGGTTGAAGTGAGCCTGTCTCCGCTGCAGGACAATGACACGCAGCCGATGGTCATGGCGACCATCCACGACATCAGCGCCCGCAAGAAAGCCGAGCACGCACTGCAGGAAAGCGAAGCGCGCATGCGCGCAATCTTCGAAACCGCGGTGGATGCCATCATCACCATCGACGAACACGGCATCATCGAGCGCGTGAATCCGGCCGCCGAGCGCATGTTCGGCTATCCGGAGGCTGACGTCCTGGGCCGCAACGTGAAGATCCTGATGCCTGCGCCGCACCGCGAAGCACATGACGGCTACCTGCACCATTACCTCACGACCGGGGAAAAACGCATCATCGGCAAAGGCCGCGAGGTGCAGGGGCTACGCCGCGACGGCAGCATTTTCCCCATGGACCTGGCGGTGACCGAAATGTCGCTGGGCGGGCGCCGCATGTTCACTGGCCTTGTGCGCGACATTACGGAGCGCAAGCACGCCGAAGAAAAAGCGCAGCAACTGCTGCAGGAACTGACCAGCGCCAACGAAGAACTGACCAATTTCGCCTACGTCGTGTCGCATGACCTGAAGGCCCCGCTGCGCGGCATCGGTTCGCTGGCCGACTGGCTGGCGCATGATTACGCAGACAAGTTCAACGACGAAGGCAAAGAGCACATGCGGCTCCTGATCAACCGCGTGCACCGCATGGGCGCCCTGATCGACGGCATCCTGCAGTATTCGCGCGTTGGCCGGATCAAGGAGGCCGTGGTGCCGGTGCAGCTTGATCAGCTGGTGGCCGAAGTGATCGATTTGCTGGCCGTGCCGGAACATATCCGCGTTAGCGTCATGCCGGGAATGCCGACCGTCAGCGGCGAGCCGACCCGCATCCAGCAGCTGTTCCACAACCTGGTGTCGAATGCAGTCAAATACATGGACAAGCCGCAGGGCGAGATCGAGGTGGGCTGGGCCGACGAAGGAAGCCAGTGGCGCTTCCACGTCCGCGACAACGGCCCCGGCATTGCCGAACGGCATTTTGAACGGATTTTCCAGTTGTTCCAGACCCTGGCCCCGCGCGACCGCGTCGAAAGCACGGGTGTCGGCCTGGCGCTGGTGAAAAAGATTGTAGAAATGTACCAGGGCAGGGTGTGGCTGGAGTCCGAGCTTGGCAAGGGCACCACCTTTTACTTCACCTTGCCGAAAAAAAGAAAGAACAACGCATGAACAATACGAGCAAGCCAATCCTGCTGGTTGAAGACGACCAGGTTGACGTAATGACCATCCTGCGCGCGCTGAAGGAAGTCCATGTGGGCAACCGCGTCGTGTCGACGGAAAACGGCGAGGCCGCGCTGGAATACCTGCGCGAGCCAGGCAATGAGCAGCCCTGCATCATCCTGCTGGACCTGAACATGCCGATCATGAACGGCATCGAGTTCCTGCAGAACGTCAAGCAGGATCCGCTGCTGCGCCGCATTCCTGTGGTCGTCCTGACCACGTCGGAAGAACAGCAGGACAAGATGCGCAGCTTTGACCTGGGCGTGGCGGGTTACATGACCAAGCCGGTGGACTACCGCCAGTTCGTCGAAGTGGTACGTTCGATCAACCTGTACTGGACCATCAGCGAACTGCCATGAGTACAGTAAGGGTCCTTATCGTCGAAGACGATATCGTTGACCGAATCGCCTGCCGCCGGGCCTTTGCCCAGGCGCCGGGTTTCAGTTGCGAGCTGTTGGAAGCGGAAAGCGGCCAGGAAGGGCTGGATATCGCTTTGCGCGAAGAACCCGACTGCATC
>JBCNOP010000110.1:0-16203 GCA_039593775.1 Pseudoduganella sp. | reverse complement strand
TGGACTTCACTTCGCTGGCCCCGTTCACCCAGCTCGAATATGAGCTCGGCCCGCTGACCGTGCGCGGCGGCATTCGCCACGAAGACGCCAAACTGAATGTCGACACCTACACCACCCTGGCGGCCTACGGCAACCAGGTCGTGCAAGGCGGCGAACGCACTTTCACCAAGAACGTGAAGAACATCGGCGCCGTGTGGCGCTTCAACCAGAACTGGTCGGCCTTCATTTCCAGCGCCGAAGGCTTCGGCTTGCCGGACGTAGGCCTCGTGCTGCGCGCTGTACGCTTCCCGGGCCAATCGGTTGCCACCTTGTTCGACATGGAACCGGTCGTCACGCGCAACAACGAAATTGGCGTGAACTGGCGCGGCACCATGGGCAGCCTGGGCGCGTCGTTCTACGACTCGCGCTCCAAACTTGGCACGGCGCTGCGCGTAAATGCCGCGGGCATCGGCCAGCTGGACCGCGTGCCGACCACCGTGCGCGGCTGGGAAGTATCAGGTGAGCTGCGCGCATCTAAACAGCTGTCGGCCTTTGGCTCCTATGCCCGCACGATGGGGAAAACCGCCACCACCGCCGGCGCCCCGATGGACGTGGAACTGGGCGCGCGCTCGCAAGGCCCAGGCAAGCTGGTTGCAGGTACAAACTGGCAGTTCATGCCAAAAGCGAGCCTGCGCCTGCAGGCAACCACCCTGTTCGACCGCCATATCAATATCGGCCGCAGCGTTGGCAGTACGCAGTTGGAAGAGCACTTCAACGGCTATACCCTGGTCGACCTGGCCGCCAGCTACGATTCCCCATGGGGCAAGCTTGGCGTGGGTATCGAGAACCTTGCTGATCGCCAGTACGTCGGCTACTACCCGCAATCGGTCAACACCAACTACCCGCCGAACCAGCCGGGTTACAAGGACAAAAGCGCGCAGTTCGCCGGCCGCGGCCGCACCCTGTCGGTCAGCCTGACCCGCAGCTTCTAAAATTCGGGGTCAGGTCTGTCATTTGGACATGCAGACCTGACCTTTGATTTATCTCAATACGCACGTAAATACCACATTCGCCATTTGTGCGCGCCGCAAGAAACGCTCCGTTTTGATCTGGCGCAAAGGTGCGCCATCGGTGTCCAAATGACAGACCTGACCCCGAATTTAAATTCCCCACTGAATTTTCAGGGTCACGCCTTTGCTCGCGCCCGGTAGCGCACCGTTGGCGTCCGTCGTGGCGCCGATGGAGACGATGCGGTCGTGGCGCGTGGTGCGCTTGTACAGCAGCGAGCGATGGCGGTAGCGCTCGCTCCACGGCTCCAGCAATTGCGGCGGCACGTCCTGCCGTCCTGACGACGTGTTCTGCACGATCATGCGCAAGGCATCGCGCGGCGTGGCGTGCAGGGTGCCGACCCAGCGCCATCCGGTGTCGCTGAAGTCCTGCAGTTCGCGATGCTTGACCCAGGACCGGTTCCAGCGATGGTCCGATTCCAGGCTCCAGCCGCCGGGCAGTGGGAAGCGCAGGTTCGCTTCCAATTCCAGGTTGCCGCCCTTGCCCACCTGGTCCATTTCCACGTCCAGCTGTCGCCCCATCGTCAGTTCCCCCTTCAGTTTCACGAACCATGTGGATGGCGTGCTCTCGATGCCCATGTGCGCGGCCGGTGTTTTGTGCAAGCTTGCGCCGGTGCTCCCGCGCTGGCGGTCGAAGCCAAGGTCGGCCCAGAAGCGGGTCTGCCGGCCAGCGTAGAACCAGATGCCGGGACGCACCCAGCGCTGCACGGTTTCGTGCGACAGCGTGCGGATTTCGTGCAGGCCGAGATGCAGCTCGGTTTCGTAAGCTTCGAATAGTCCCAGCTTGCGCGCGCCGGTGCGGCGATTCAGTTCAACGTCGCCTTTGACGATGCCAGCCTGCGGAACGAAACCATTGTCGTTGGCGAAGTTGCTGCCGATGACTTCGAGCTGTGCGATATTCAGCCAGTCGTCCGAACTGTAATTCAGCCTGCCGTAGCCATAGCCGCTGTTGCGCGCGTCGCCGGCCACGGCGCGGCCTTCACTGTCGAATTGGGCGGTGGTGCGCGAGGCCATGGCTGTCCAGGCGAGCTGGATATGGCCGTCTCCGTTGGCCGGTGCCCGCCATTGGCCGTCGGTGCCCAGCACCGTGTTGCGCGCGCCGCCGCCGTAATCGCGGTCGGACAGGAACACTCCGGCCACCGCTTCCTCGCCATGGCGGCGGGAACGCAGCAGCGTCACCTTGCTGTCGCCGGCACTGGCGTGTTCCTGCGTTTCGTATGGGCTGCCGCGCATCACCTCTCCGCCGGGGCGATCGTCCAGCGCCAGTGCCGTTGCATCGGCATCGGCGCCGCGCCAGGTGGCGCGCATGCCCCAGCGTGGATCGGCCACCGTGCGCGAATAGAATGCGGGCAGGCGCATGCCCAGCACGTCTGCGCTTTCCAGGAAGAAGCCTCGCTTCTCCGGCAGGCTCAGGGCAATGCGGTTGGTGCCGTTGCTGGTCGGGGCGTCGATTTCGACTTGCGAGAAGTCGGGGTTGAGCGTGGCGTTGAAAACCCAGTCGGCGCGTGGGCGGGCGCTGATGTCCATGCCCAGGCTGGTCTCACTACTGCGCGTTCCGTAATCGCGATTGAAGCGCTGCGTGAGTTCGGGGCGGAATTCCCAGAAGGCCTTGTCCTGCACCGCCGGCAGCACTTGCGCCATGCCTTCGATTTCTTCCATTTCGGCGATAAAATGCAGCGACTCTTTTTTCAGCGGTGCGCTAAGCAGCAGCATATTGTCTTCATGCGGCACGCTGCGCTCCACCATCAGGCGCCATGGTTTGCCTTCGCCATACGGGAAGCGCAGGCTCGATAAGGGCCAGCGCACTTCCATCGAATAGCCGTCGGGCAGCAGCTGGACGGCACTCTCCACCGGATAGTCGGGCCCCAGGTCTTCCTCGTCTTCATCGGCGCGATATATGCCATCACTCATCACGCCTGCCACGTTGATGCGCACGAACTGCGCCGAACGGCCGTGGCCAGAGGGGTCGACCCAGATGCCGATGAAATCCTGGTCGCGGTCGACCTTGTCGCGCCGCGCCAGCGTTCCGTTCAGGGTCTTCGGGTCGCCGTTCCAGGCGCGAATGCCGAACACCAGCGCATCCCGGTCAACCAGCACGCGCAAGGCCGTACGCAAATGTTGCGGCGCATCGCGCCCGTCTTCCGGCTGGAACTGATAGAAGCGCGTATTAACGGGCGCCAGTTCCCATGCAGCGTCATCGAGCCGTCCATCAAGCTGCAGCGCAAGCGCTTGCGGCGCCACATGTGCAGCGATGCCGCGATATTTCGGCTCCTCGCTTTCGGCGGCAAACAATGGAATGGATACAGCAAACTGGGAAAAAACCAGGAGGCGTACAAAATTTTGGGCAAACATGATCTAGATTATAGATTTGCCAATTTTGGGCTGGCAAGCGAATATACGGGTGATAGCATGATGGCCACTTCAATGAGGGATTCATGGGATTGACCTGTCAACAGCTCACTTGCCGTCGCGGCCGCAGCACCTTGTTCGCGGGCGTCAGCTTTTCGCTGCAAGCCGGCGAAGCGCTCTGGGTGCAGGGCCGTAATGGCAGCGGCAAGACCACGCTCCTGCGCTCACTTTGCGGGCTCGCCCTGCCCGACCGCGGCGCCGTGCACTGGCAAGGCAAACCTATCCTCGCCACACGTCCCCACTACCATTCCCAATTGCTCCACATCGGCCATGCAGATGGCTTGAAGCCGGATTTGCTGGCGTGGGAAAACCTTGCGCTGGGCGGCCTGCCCGGCGAGCGGTGCAGCCGCGAAGATGCGCTGCGGGCGCTGGATGAAATCGGGCTGAAGGCGGAAGCGCAGCGCCCGGTACGCCTGCTTTCGCAAGGACAGCGCAAGCGCGTGGCGCTGGCCCGGCTGCTGCTGTCGCCTTCCCGTCCTTTGTGGATCCTTGATGAACCGCTAGCGGCGCTGGACCAGGACTCCGCAGCACAAGTCAGCCATCTGCTGCGGGCGCATTGCGCGCGCGGCGGCATGCTGGTGCTGACCACACACCAGGACCCGGCCTTGCCTGCCGCGCGCCCGTTGATGCTGGGAGCATCATGCTGAAAGCGGCCCGCCAGTTGATGCAGCGCGACCTGTTGCTGGCCATGCGCCGGCGCAGCGACGCCTTGATGCCGCTGGCCTTCTTCCTTGTCACGACCACGCTGTTTCCGCTGGCGATTGGTCCGGATAGCAAATTGCTGCGCAGCGTGGCGCCGGGCATCGTGTGGGTGGCCGCCTTGCTGGCCTCACTGCTTGGCCTGCAACGCCTGTTCGCCGACGACCATGCCGACGGCTCGCTGGAGCAGTTGCTGCTGTCGCCGCAGCCGCTGGAAGTGCTGGTGCTGGCAAAGGTACTGGCGCACTGGCTGACTTCCGGCCTGCCCTTGCTGGTCCTGGCGCCATTAGTGGCTTTGCAGTACGGACTCGATGCCGAAGCAATGCGCGTGCTATGGCTTGGACTCCTGCTTGGCACTCCGGTCCTGAGCCTCCTGGGTAGCATTGGCGCCGGCCTGGCGCTCGGCGCGCGCGGAGGCAGCGTACTTGTTGCACTGATATTGATGCCCTTGTATATTCCCTTACTAATTCTCGGTAGTTCCGCCGTTGCAGCCGCCAGTGACGGTACCGGCAGTGCGCCCCATCTGATGTTGCTGGGGGCCCTGCTTGCCGGGTCGCTGGCTGCTTCGCCGTGGGCTACTGCCGCAACGCTGCGGATCGCACACGAGTAGGACGGAGTTGAGCTTATGGATCAACCGTATTATTCCACCGCAAACGGCGCTCGGCGCCGACTCACGGTCTTCACTTTTGCCTCGCCGCGCAACTTCTATCATCTGGCAGGCCGCCTGATTCCCTGGTTCACTGCCCTCGGCTTGCTGGCCGGATTGGCCGGGTTGGCTATCGGCCTGCTATTTGCGCCGACCGATTTCCAGCAAGGCGACGCATACCGCATCATCTTCGTCCACGTGCCTGCGGCCTGGATGTCGATGCTGGTGTACATGGCGATGGCGGGATGGGCAGGTTTCGGCCTGGCCTACCACACCGGGGTTTCTTCGATCATGGCCAGCGCGCTGGCACCTACCGGCGCCCTGTTCACGTTCCTCGCGCTGTGGACCGGCGCCCTGTGGGGCAAGCCGACCTGGGGTGCCTGGTGGGTATGGGATGCGCGCCTGACGTCGGAACTGATCCTGCTGTTCCTCTATCTTGGCTATATGGGATTGCATGCGTCCATTGCCGACCCGCGCCGTGCCGATCGCGCCGCAGCGGTACTAGCCCTGGTGGGCGCGGTGAACATCCCGATCATCTATTTCTCGGTTTATTGGTGGAACACCCTGCACCAGGGACCGTCCGTCACCTTGGGCAATGCACCAACCATGGCGCCTGCCATGCTGGCGGCAATGCTGTTGATGGTGGCGGCATTCTGGTGTTACGGGATTGCGGTCGCACTGCGCCGCGCACGCTGCATCGTGCTGGAACGGCACGGCAGCGCTGCCTGGCTGCGCCGGAGGACGAAATGAATTGGCATAGCTTGCAGGACTTCCTTGCCATGGGGGGCTACGGCCCGTATGTGTGGGGTTCCTTCAGTGTGGTTTTCGGGCTGATGGTGCTTGAGGTGTGGTCGCTGGGACGGCGCGAGCGCGAGGCGCAGGCTGCCGTATCCAACCACGATGGCGAAGGTGCAGCATGAAACCGCGCCATCAACGGCTTGCACTGATCGGCGCCAGCCTGGCGGCGTGCGGCATCGCAGCGACGCTGGTGCTGTCCGCCTTCCGCGACAACCTCGTTTTCTTCTTCACACCCTCGCAAGTGGTGGCCGGTGCCGCGCCGCGCAACGGCATCTTCCGCATCGGCGGCCTGGTGGAACAAGGCAGCGTACGACGGCTGGATGATGGCCTGACCGTCAGCTTCGTCATCACCGACAATGTGCAGAAGGTGCCGGTGCACTATCAAGGCACGTTGCCCGACCTGTTCAAGGAAGGCAAAGGGGCAGTGGCGCAAGGCCGCCTTGGCCAGGGCGCGCTGTTCCTGGCGCAGGAAGTGCTGGCCAAGCACGATGAGAACTATATGCCGAAGGAAGCTGCGCACGCCCTTGAACAAGGCCGCGCGCCAGCTTCCCTGAAAGGCTTGCCATGATCGCGGAAGCGGGCAATTTCGCGCTGATCCTGGCCTTGCTGCTGGCGGCCGTGCAGGGTTTTCTGCCGCTGGCCGGGGCGCAGCGCGGCGACGTGCGCTGGATGGCGTTGGCGCGGCCAGCCGCGGCGGGGCAGTTCATTTTCAGCACAGTGGCTTTCGGCTGCCTGTTCTATGCGCTGTACGCCAACGATTTTTCGCTGCGCTACGTGGCGCAGCATTCGAATACCCTGCTGCCCTGGCAGTATCGCCTGAGCGCGGCCTGGGGCGGGCATGAAGGTTCGCTGCTGCTCTGGACCTGGCTGCTGTCGGCATGGACCTTTGCCGCTGCCAGCCTGTCGCAGCAACTGCCGCGCGAAGTGCATGCGCGCCTGGTTGGCGTGCTTGGCCTGGTGGCGGTTGGCTTCCTGCTGTTCCTGATCCTGACCTCCAATCCTTTCCTGCGCATGCTGCCGGCCGCGCCGGACGGCAACGACCTGAATCCCCTGCTGCAGGACGCCGGCATGATTGCGCACCCGCCCTTGCTGTATATGGGCTACGTCGGCTTCTCGGTGACCTTTGCCTTCGCCATCGCAGCACTGCTGGGTGGCCGGCTCGATGCAGCGTGGGCACGCTGGTCCCGGCCGTGGGCACTGGCGGCGTGGAGTTTCCTGACGCTGGGCATTGCGATGGGGAGCTTCTGGGCGTATTACGAGTTGGGCTGGGGCGGCTGGTGGTTCTGGGATGCGGTGGAAAATGCTTCGTTCATGCCCTGGCTGGTCGGCACAGCACTGCTGCATTCGCTGATCGTCACGGAAAAGCGCGGCACCTTCCGCAGCTGGACTGCGCTGCTGGCGATCCTGGCGTTCTCGCTGTCGCTGCTGGGTACTTTCCTGGTGCGTTCCGGCGTCCTGACATCGGTGCATGCCTTTGCCACCGATCCGCGCCGCGGCGCCTTCATCCTGGCCTACCTGGCGGTCGTGGTCGGCGGCTCGCTGCTGTTGTACGCATGGCGTGCGCAGCGGCTGCGCCAGCGTACTGCGTTCTCGCCGCTGTCGCGCGAATCGCTGCTACTGTTGCAGAACGTGGTGATGCTGGCAGCGACGGGCACGGTGCTGCTTGGCACGCTGTACCCGCTGGTGCTGGACGCGCTTGGCGCCGGCAAGATCTCCGTTGGTCCGCCCTATTTCGAGAAGGTCTTTGTGCCGATGATGTTGCCGGTGCTGCTTCTGGTTGCTGCCGGTCCTTTCGCGGGCTGGCGTCATGGCACGCTGGCGCAACTGGCACGCCGACTGCGCTGGCCGGCCGCCATTGCGCTCGGCATTGGGGTCGGCTCGGCGTTGCTGGTGCGCGGCTCGGCGATGTCTTCGCTCGGCTTGCTGCTGGCAGCGTGGATCCTGCTCGGCACTGCCTGGCAATTGCTGCAGCAACGCGGCAAGCTGGCGCGCCAGCGAGCTTCATGGTGGGGCATGCTGGCGGCACACGCCGGCCTGGGCGTGTTCGTGATCGGCGTCACCATGGTCAAGGGACACGAACTGGTGCAGGACGTGGTACTGGCGCCCGGCCAGCAGGCAGCGCTTGGCGAGTACAGCTTCAGCTTGCAGAAGCTGGAAGACACACGCGGACCGAATTACACCGCACTGCGCGCCAGCGTCGCCGTTGCGCGGGACGGCCAGGCAGTTGCACTCCTCCATCCGGAACAGCGCCGCTATACCGTGGCGCAGGACACCATGACCGAAGCTGCCATCGAGCGCGGCCTGCTGCGCGACCTGTATGTGTCGCTTGGCGATTCGACCGGCGACGGGCGCTGGCTGCTGCGCGTCCAGCTCAAGCCTTTCGTCGGCTGGATCTGGGGTGGCTGCGTGCTGTTCGCCGTCGGCGGACTGCTGGCGGCGTCGGACCGCCGCTACCGCCTGGCACGCGATGTGGCGCCACGCACAGCACCCTCCGCGCCTGCACTGGCCGCTGTTCCCTTGCTGCAGGAGTCCCAATGAAACGCTTCATCCTCCCTATCGCGCTGTTCGCGGTGCTGCTTGCCTTCCTCGGCATTGGCCTGCAGCGCAACCCGCGCGAGCTGCCATCACCTTTGATCGGCAAGCCGGTGCCGCAGTTTTCGGCCCAACTGCTGGACAATCCTGCCGATACGGTATCGCCCGCCAAGATGCAGGGCCGCGTATGGGTACTGAACGTCTGGGCCTCCTGGTGCGAAGGTTGCCGCATTGAGCACAAGGACTTGATGGACCTGTCGCGCGCAGTCGACGCGCCGGTGATCGGCTTGAACTACAAGGACCAGCGCGACGACGCCTTGCGCTGGCTGCAGAACAATGGCAACCCATATCGCCAGGTCGCCTTCGACCATGACGGCCGCATCGGCATTGATTTCGGCGTCTACGGCGTGCCCGAGACTTTTGTGATCGACCGCCACGGGATCATCCGCATGAAGCATATCGGCCCGCTGTCCGCGCCTGAAGCGCGCGAACGTGTAGCCCGCATGGTGAAGGAGCTGGCCCATGGCTGATGCCGCGACCAACTCCACGCTGGACGCCCGCACCATGGCGCTCGCCGGCGAACTGCGCTGCCTGGTGTGCCAGAACCAGAGCCTGGCCGATTCCCACGCGCCGCTGGCGCTCGACCTGCGCGACCAGATCCACCAGCAATTGGCCCGGGGCCGCAACGAGGAGCAAGTGGTGGACTTCATGGTGCAGCGCTATGGCGACTTCGTCTTGTATGAACCGCCGCTGAACGCCAGCACCGCCCTGCTCTGGTTCGGGCCCCTGCTGCTGCTCGCAGGCAGTTTCCTGGCCTTGCGCGGCTTCTGGAAGGACAAGCAATGAATATGTTCATCGCCATCATCGCGGCCATGTCAGCCATCGCCCTCGCCTGCGTTGTGCCGCCGCTGCTGCGCCGCACCGTTGTCGCCGATGCTGCGCCGGCATCCGGCTCGCCACTCGCCCGGCATCCGCAAACGCGGCTTGCCTTGCTGCTCGCCGTCGCGGTCCCGGCGGCAGCAGTAGCCATCTACATGCAGGTCGGCCGCCCCGACGCGCTGGCCATGCCGCCCGAACTGCTGGCGGCAGCCGCCACGCCGACCGACCATGGGCCGTCGGAAGAAGATATCCCCGCCATGGTTGAACGCCTTGCCGCACGCCTTCGCGCGCAGCCGGACGATATCGACGGCTGGCACATGCTGGCACGTTCCTACAGCGCGATGAACCGCTACGCGGATGCAGCCAAAGCCTACGCGCATCTCGCCACGCTCCTGCCGCAGGACGCGGGCGTGCTGGCCGACTATGCCGACACGCTGGCCACGGCGCAGGACGGCGCCCTGGCCGGCGAGCCGGAACGCCTGGTCGAGCGCTCGCTTGCCATCGACCCAAATCAGCCGAAGGCGCTTGCGCTCTCCGGCAGCGCGGCCTTCGCTCGCGGCGACTTCGCACGCGCGGAGAGGCAATGGCTGGCTGTCCTGCCGCTGGTTCCGGAAGATTCAGAGTTCGCCCGCTCGACGCAAGCTGGCATCGCCGAGGCACGCGCGCGCCAGGGTATTCCCGCCACGGTGCCCGCGACGGCGACTGCGGCGGCAGCGGCACGCCTCTCCGGCACGATCCGCCTTGCGCCCGGCAACGCGGCGCCGGCGCCCGGCCAGACGCTGTTCATCTTCGCCCGCGCCGCCAATGGCTCGCCGATGCCGCTGGCAGCCATCAAGCGCCCTGTCGGTGCTTTGCCGCTGGAGTTTGAGCTAAACGACAGCAACGCCCTGGGCGCCGGCACGCATCTGGCCGACGCCGGCCCGTTGATTGTCGGCGCACGCATCTCGGCAAGCGGCAGCGCCACGCCGCAAGCTGGAGACCTGGAAGGACAGGCCGCGCCGGCCGCCGGCGGCGCCAGCGGCCTGGTGATCGAACTGGCAGCCCGGCGCCCGGCAGCCAGATAGTTTTCGTATCAGGCAAAGCGCTTGACCTGCGCTAATTTTATGAAACACCTTTCTTCGTAAAATGGTGAACAAATGGAAAACAAAGAACCAGTCGCCACCAAGGCGCAAGAATTGAAGGTCTTCCTGTTCATGACGGTGGTCCTGGCCCCGATCCTCGCGGTAGCAACGGTAGGCGGCTATGGCTTCATCGTCTGGATGGTCCAGATGCTCACCGGCCGCCTGCCAGGTGCATGATCATGCCCGCCGAAATCCACATCGCCGGCATCATCGTCCACGCCGCTCCCGCACAGGTTGCGGAAGTGCGTGCCCAACTAGCCATCCTTCCCCGCTGCATCGTGCACGCTGCTGAAGCGGACGGTCGCCTGATCGTCACGCTCGAAGCGGAAAGCGCGCCCCGCACACTCGACGCCATGGACGCCATCCGCGCCCTGCCCGGCGTCCTTAATGTCGCCCTGGTTTACCAGCATGCCGAACCCGCCAACTCAATGGACGAGGAACTACAATGAAACAGACTCGCCGTGATTTCATCACACAGACTGCCGCAATGACGGCAGCCGCCACCGCCGGCATCCAGCTGCCCGCCGCCGCCTCCAACGTCGTCACCGACGCCACCAAGACCCAGCTCAAATGGAGCAAGGCGCCCTGCCGCTTCTGCGGCGTCGGCTGCGGCGTCAACGTCGGCGTCAAGGACGGGCGCGTGGTGGCGACGCACGGCGACATCAACGCCGAAGTCAATCGCGGCGTCAATTGCGTCAAGGGCTACTTCCTGTCGAAGATCATGTACGGCGCCGACCGCCTGACCCAGCCGCTAATGCGCATGAAGAACGGCAAGTACGCCAAGGACGGCGAATTCCAGCCCGTGTCGTGGAACGCTGCCTTTGATGAAATGGCCAGGCAGTTCAAGAAAGTGCTCAACGAAAAAGGCCCGACTGCCGTCGGCATGTTCGGCTCCGGCCAATGGACCATCTGGGAAGGCTACGCCGCCTCCAAGCTGATGAAGGCCGGCTTCCGCACCAATAACCTCGACCCGAATGCGCGCCACTGCATGGCTTCCGCCGTTGCTGGCTTCATGCGCACCTTCGGCATGGACGAGCCGATGGGCTGCTACGACGACATCGAAGTAGCCGACGCCTTCGTGCTGTGGGGTTCCAATATGGCGGAGATGCATCCGATCCTGTGGACCCGCATTACCGACCGCCGCCTGTCGAACCCGCACGTGAAGGTAGCCGTGCTGTCGACGTACGAGCACCGCAGCTTCGAACTGGCCGACCAGCCTATCGTCTTCACGCCGCAGACCGACCTGGCGATCCTCAACTACATCGCCAACTACATCATCAAGAACAACCGTGTGAACAAGGATTTCATCAACAAGCACACGCGCTTCGTGATGGGCAACAAGGACATTGGCTACGGCCTGCGCCCCGACAATCCTCTGCAAAAGGCCGCAACCAACGCCGGCGATGTTGGCGGCGGCAAACCAAGTACGTTCGAGGAATACGCCAAATTCGTCAGCGCTTATGACGTGGAATCCGTATCGAAGCTGAGCGGCGTGCCGCGCGAGCGCCTGGAACGCCTGGCGGAACTGTATGCGGATCCAAAGACCAAGGTGACTTCCTTCTTCACCATGGGCTTCAACCAGCACACGCGTGGCACCTGGTGCAGCAACCTGCTGTACAACATCCACCTGTTGACGGGAAAAATCTCCTCGCCGGGCAACAGCCCGTTCTCGCTGACCGGCCAGCCTTCCGCCTGCGGCACCGCGCGCGAAGTCGGCACCTTCTCGCACCGCTTGCCGGCCGACATGCTGGTGGCCAATCCCAAGCATCGCGAAATCGCGGAAAAGATCTGGAAGCTGCCGCCAGGGACTATTCCCGAGAAGCCAGGCTTTCACGCGGTCCTGCAAAGCCGCATGCTCAAGGACGGCAAGCTGAATGCCTACTGGGTCATGTGCAACAACAATATGCAGGCCGGCCCGAACGTGATGGGCGAGATCCTGCCGGGCTGGCGCAATCCGGATGCCTTCGTCGTGGTCTCCGACCCCTACCCGACCGCCAGTACCACTGCGGCCGATGTAATCCTGCCAACCGCCATGTGGGTAGAAAAAGAAGGCGCTTACGGCAATGCGGAACGCCGCACCCAGTTCTGGCACCAGCTGGTGAGCGCACCGGGTGAGGCACGCTCCGACCTGTGGCAGCTCATGGAATTCTCGAAACGCTTCAAGATGGAAGAAGTGTGGCCGGCGCCGCTGCTGGCCGCCATGCCGGCCTACAAGGGCAAGACGCTGTTCGACGTCCTGTTCCGCAACGGCCAGGTCGACAAGTTCCCCGTTTCGCAGGTCGAAGCCGGCTACCAGAACGATGAAGCCAAGGCCTTCGGCTTCTACCCGCAGAAAGGCCTGTTCGAGGAATATGCGAGCTTCGGCCGCGGCCACGGCCACGACCTGGCGCCGTTCGACATGTACCACGAAGCCCGCGGACTGCGCTGGCCGGTGGTTGACGGCAAGGAGACCCGCTGGCGCTACCGCGAGGGGCTGGACCCCTACGTCAAGAAAGGCGAAGACATCCGCTTCTACGGCCACCCGGACGGCAAGGCCGTGATCTTCGCCCTGCCTTACGAAAAACCGGCCGAGTCGCCGGACAAGGAATACCCGTTCTGGCTGTCGACCGGCCGCATGCTGGAGCACTGGCACACCGGCACCATGACGCGCCGCGTGCCCGAGCTGTACCGCGCCGTGCCGAATGCCGTCTGCTTCATGCACCCCGAGGACGCCAAAGCCCTTGGCGCACGGCGCGGCGACCTGATTGAAGTCAAATCGCGGCGCGGCATGATCCAGACCCGCGTGGAAACGCGTGGCCGCAACCGGCCGCCGCGCGGACTGGTCTTCATCCCGTTCTTCGATGCCAGCCAGCTTGTAAACAAGGTGACGCTGGACGCTACCTGCCCAATCTCCTTGCAGACTGACTTCAAGAAGTGCGCAGTCAGCATTCGCAAGGTCTAGGAGCCATGGCCATGAAAAAATTTGCATCCCTTCTCGCTCTCCTGCTGCCGCTGTCGGTTCTTGCCCAAACACCGGCGCCGCGTGCCCTCGACAATATGCGCGGCCCGACGCCGCTGGCCGAGACCACCAAGCCGGCGCCGATGGTCAATCCGGACAACAGCGACATCCGGCGCGTGCGCAACTACTCCATGCAGCCACCGGTCATTCCGCACAAGATCGAGGGCTACCAGACCGACAAGAGCGCCAACCGCTGCATGATGTGCCACGCCCGCACCCGCACCCAGGAAAGCCAGGCGCCGATGATCAGCGTGACGCACTTCCAGAACCGCGACGGCAACTTCCTCGCGGAGCTGTCACCGCGGCGCTACTTCTGCCTGCAATGCCACGTGCCGCAAGCGAACCTCGAGCCGCTGGTGCCGAACCAGTTCAAGGACGTCGACACGATGCTGAACCCGAGCGCGCCTGCCGCGCCGGCCAAGCACAAATAAGGAGGCGCCATGTTCAGGCTGATTCGAAACTACTGGAACGTCCTTCGCCGCCCAAGCATGCACCTGAGCCTGGGCTTCCTGGTGATCGGTTCCTTCGTGGCTGGCGTAGTGTTCTGGGGCGGCTTCAACACCGCCATGGAAGCCACCAATACGGAGAAATTCTGTACCGGCTGCCATGAAATGCGCGACAACGTCTATCCGGAGCTGCAGCGTACCATCCACTTTTCCAACCGCACCGGCGTGCGCGCCAAGTGCTCCGACTGCCATGTCCCGCATGAGTGGACCAGCAAGATCGCCCGCAAGATGCAGGCCTCCAAGGAAGTGTGGGGCAAGGTGTTCGGCACCATCGACACCCGCGAAAAGTTCGAGGCGCACCGCCTCCAGCTTGCGGGCAACGAGTGGCGGCGCATGAAAGCCAACAACTCGCTCGAATGCCGCAACTGCCACCAGTTCGATTCGATGGACTTTACCCGCCAGAGCAAGCGCGCGGTGGATGCCCACTCGACCCAGCTGGCCAGCGGCGAAAAAACCTGCATCGACTGCCACAAGGGCATCGCGCATACCCTGCCGGATATGTCAGGCGTCAAATAGCTTGCGGTAGGCCGACGGCGAACTATGGAAGGCAGCGCGAAAGTGCTGCCTTAGCGATAGTGCGCTGCCGAAGCCCGCAGCCTGCGCTACCGCTTCGATCGATGCGGCACTGGTCTCCAGCATGCGCTGGGCGTGGGCCAGGCGCTGGCTCAAGAGCCATTGCTTGAACGAGGTGCCGGTGGCTTGCCGGAAGTGGCGTGTGAAGTTGCGGCGGCTCATGGCGGCGCGTTCTGCCAGCGCATCCAGGCTGTGCTCTTCCGCCAGCCGATGCTGCACCCAGTCCAGCACCTGTGCCAGCCGGCTGTCGCTGGCAGTCGCCGGCACCGGGCGGCTGATGAACTGCGCCTGCCCTCCTTCGCGGTGCGGCGCCACCAGCAGGCGGCGTGCCACCATGTTCGCGTAATCGGCGCCCTGCAGCTTGCGCAGCAGGTAAAGCGAACAATCCAGGCTTGCGGCCGCGCCAGCCGAGGTCAGCACGTCGCCCTCATCCACATACAGCACTTCCTCATCGACCTTCACCAGCGGGCAGCGTTGCGCCAGCTGGCCGGCAAACGCCCAGTGTGTGGTGACCGTGCGGCCATCGAGCAGGCCCGCTTCCGCGATCGGGAAAGCGCCCAGGCACAGGCCCACAATGGTCGAACCGCGTGCGTGCGCCCGGCGCAACGCCTGCTGCAAGGCCGGCGGCGAAGGCCTGCAGTCGTCGTGCCAGGTCGGCATGATGACGATGTCGGCACCTTCCAGGGCGCGCAGGCCCTTGCGGGTAGCGATGTCGAAGCCAGCGGTCGTGCGCAGGGGGCCATTTTCAGCCGCGCATACCGTAACGTCGAACAAATGCGCGGCATGCGGTCCGCCGAAGACCAGGCATGGCACGGACAGGTGGAATGGGGTAATGCCGTCGAAGGCAATAATGGCCACTTTCTTACGCATGGCCCGATTATATCGCAGGTTGTCTCTTGGGCCACTGTTGCGAAAGCCGCGCCGGGCGCAAAATCTCTTCCATCAACAACCCGAATGGAGGAAACACCATGCCACGCCGTGCCCTGATCGTGATCGACGTACAAAACGAATATTTCACCGGCAAACTGCCGATCGAATACCCGCCTGTCGAGCAATCACTGCCCAATATTGTCCAGGCCATGAAGGTGGCGCGCGAAAGCGGCATACCGGTGGTGGTGGTGCAGCACGATACGCCTGCTGGTGCGCCAGTATTTGCAGTCGGCTCGGATGGCTGGCAACTGCATCCGGATGTCGCCGCGCTGGGGGCCGACCTGGTCGTGAACAAGAAGCTCGCCAGCAGCTTTACCGGAACGGACCTGGCGCAGTGGCTGGCCGACAAGCAGATCGATACGCTGACGATTACGGGCTATATGAGCCACAACTGCAACGCCTCAACGATTTACGAGGCGGCGCATATGGGTCTGGCGGTGGAATACCTGTCCGACGCTACCGGTTCGCTGCCCTACGAAAACGCAGCCGGCCGCGCTACGGCAGAAGAAATCCACCGCATCTTCAACGTCGTATTCCACTCGAACTTCGCGGCAGTGACGACCACGCGCGAGTGGGCTGACGCGGTAAGCGCTGGGCGCGCCCTGGCCAAGGACAACGTCTACTTGTCCGCCACCCGCGGCCGCGAAAGCTTGGGCCGCGCCGCGTCGGCCTGACGCTTGCCGGCAGGGCCGGTGGCCGACTCCTGCGAGCCGGCATGCTGGTCCTGCTGCGTGCTGGCGCCGCCTTCGGTGCGCTGGCGCATCCGTTCCGCGGACTGGCGCGCCGCCCAGCCAGTCTGCTGGCTCGCCACGCCGCCGCGCTCACCTACGCCGGCCGTATCGCGCTTCAGCGTTTCGCTGCCGCGCTGTACATTGCTGCCCTGCGGCGCGCCGCGCTGCTCATTGCCGGGTTCCACGCCTGGCGCCCGCGCTTTCAGGCTGTCGGGCGCGATGGGATTCATTTTCTCCTTGCTGACCATGACGAAATCCTCCTGCTGATGGATGCCGCCATGATGCACCCACTACCCCGCGGCCTGTATCGGCCTCGGAGAGCAGGCTTTGTAGGA
>JBCNOP010000011.1:0-53632 GCA_039593775.1 Pseudoduganella sp. | reverse complement strand
CCACGTAGTTCCCTCCCCTACCCTTACTTTCCCGTCACGGGACACTCAAACAGCTATGCACCTTTCTGAACTTAAGGCTATGCACGTTTCAGCTTTGCTGGAAATGGCAATCAGCCTCGATATCGACAATGCGGCCCGCCTGCGCAAGCAGGAACTGATGTTCGCGATCCTGAAAAAACGCGCCAAGGCCGGCGAACAGATTTTCGGCGACGGCGCCCTGGAAGTCCTGCCTGACGGCTTTGGCTTCCTGCGCTCGCCGGACGCCTCCTACATGGCGTCGACCGACGATATTTACATTTCCCCGTCCCAGATCCGCCGCTTCAACCTGCACACCGGCGATTCGATCGAGGGCGAGGTGCGTACCCCGAAGGATGGCGAGCGCTATTTCGCCCTGGTGAAGGTGGACAAGGTCAACGGCGAATCGCCGGAAGCGTCCAAGCACCGCATCCTGTTTGAGAACCTGACGCCGCTGCACCCGAACGTGCCGCTGCGCCTCGAGCGCGACATGACCGGCACCGAAAACATCACCGGCCGTATCATCGACCTGGTGGCGCCGATCGGCAAAGGCCAGCGCGGGCTGCTGGTGGCATCGCCGAAGTCCGGCAAGTCCGTGATGCTGCAGCATATTGCGCACGCCATCACCACCAACCATCCGGACGTGACCCTGATCGTGCTGCTGATCGACGAACGTCCTGAGGAAGTGACCGAGATGCAGCGCTCCGTGCGCGGCGAAGTGGTCGCTTCGACCTTCGACGAACCGGCTACCCGCCACGTGCAGGTTGCCGAGATGGTGCTGGAAAAAGCCAAGCGCCTGGTCGAAATGAAGAAGGACGTGGTGATCCTGCTGGACTCGATCACCCGCCTGGCCCGCGCCTACAACACCGTGATCCCGGCTTCGGGCAAGGTGCTGACCGGTGGTGTGGATGCCAACGCGCTGCAGCGTCCGAAGCGTTTCTTCGGTGCGGCCCGTAACGTGGAAGAAGGCGGCTCGCTGACCATCGTCGCCACCGCGCTGATCGAAACCGGCTCGCGCATGGACGATGTGATTTACGAAGAATTCAAGGGTACCGGCAATATGGAGGTGCACCTGGAGCGCCGCCTGGCCGAGAAGCGTGTGTATCCGGCGATTAACCTGAACAAGTCGGGCACCCGCCGCGAGGAACTGCTGATCAAGGCGGACCAGCTGCAGAAGATCTGGATCCTGCGCAAGCTGCTGTACTCGATGGACGAGATCGAGGCGATGGAGTTCATTCTCGACAAGATGCGCGCGACCAAGAACAATGGTGAGTTCTTTGAGATGATGCGCCGGGGCGGGTAATTCCGCCACCAAACCGGTAAACCGGGGTCAGACCCGCAGGGTCTGACCCCGTACGGTCTTTAAGCCGGGGGTAGGGTTGGGCGACTTTGATCTTTTCAGAAGATCAGGAGCGCACAACCGTAACCCCCGGCTTTTGCACACCTGGGGTCTGACCCTGCGGGTCAGACCCCGCCTTGCCGGGTTTGATGTATAATCGCGAGTTCCGTTAAACCCTGGCAAGTGATCAGCAATCGGGTCGAGAGGCAGTAAGGACCGACGAAGTGCTGTTTGGCTACCAATATTGAGAGAAAAGCATGAAAGCTGATACCCATCCAGATTACCGCGAAGTCCTGTTCCACGACGTGTCCTGCGACTTCAAGTTCATCACCCGCTCGACCATCCAGACCCGCGACACCGCGACCCACGAAGGTAAAGAGTACCCACTGGTGAAGATCGAGGTTTCCTCCGAATCGCACCCATTCTTCACCGGCCAGCACAAGATCGTCGACACCGCCGGTCGCGTGGAAAAGTTCCGCCAGAAGTTCGGCAAAGTCGGTTCCAAGACCGCAGTTGCAAACGGCTAATCCCCGTCGCAGCGAAAAAAAAGGCAGCCGCGGCTGCCTTTTTTCTTTTTACCCGTCATACTCCTGCTTTCCAAAGAATAAGCCCTGACCGATGAAGCCAGTCCGTCTGCCCGCCGCCGCCACCCGCACCCTGCCCCGCTGGGCGTTTTTCGCCCTGGGCTTGCTGTACATCCTGCCGGGCCTGATCGGGCGCGAACCGTGGAAAAACGATGATGCGGCCAGCTTCGGCGTGATGTGGACCATGGCGCACGGCAGCTGGCAAGACTGGCTGTGGCCGAACATCGCCGGCCTGTCGGTGACCGACGAAGGCCCGCTGGCATTCTGGCTGGGTGCCCTGGGCATCAAGCTATTCGGCTGGGCCCTTGGCGATGTGCTGGGCGCACGCGTGGCCACCCTCGGCGTGTTCCTGCTGGGCGTGATGGCGGTCTGGTATGCCACCTTCAACCTGGGCCGCCGCCCGGAAGCCCAGCCGCTGCGCCTGGCCTTCGGCGGCCAGCCGGAGCCGGACGATTTCGGCCGCACCCTGGCCGATGCCGCCGTGCTGATCTACCTCGGCTGCCTGGGCTTGCTGGTGCACAGCCACGAAACCACGGCCGAGCCGCTGCAAGTGTCCTTGCTGGCGCTCACGCTATACCGCAGCGTGCGCTATATGGAATTACCCTCGCTGCGCAATGCCGCCCTGGCCGGCCTCGGACTTGGCTTGCTGACCCTGACGCGCGGCTGGGTGGTGCCGGCGGCCCTGGTGGTCGCGCTGTTTGCCTGCACCCGCTTCCTGGCGATGCCGGCCGGCCGTTCGCTGCGCGACCTGGCCTTGGCCGTGGCGGTTGCCATCGGCGTCACAGCGTTGTGGGCCGTGCCGGCCCTGCTGGCCCGCCCTTATGGCCAGGCGCCCCTGTCGGCCTGGATGGCCTGGAACGAAGCCCAGCTCACCATCGGCGGCTTTGAAGGCTTGCGCACCTTCTTCCGCGTCGGCGTCTGGTTCTTCTGGCCGGCCTGGCCGTTCGCCGCCTGGGCCGTGTGGGCCTGGCGCCGCCAGAGCAACCTGCTGCACATCGTGGTGCCGACCACCTTCGTCACCGTCGCCACCATCCTGGTGCTGATCAACCCGGCACCAGAACAAGGCCACTTACTGATGCTGCTGCCGCCGCTGGCCATCATGGCCGCCTTCGGCCTGCTGACCATGAAGCGCGGCGCCATCAATGCCATCGACTGGTTCAGCGTGATGGTGCTGACCCTGTGCGCGGCGGTGTTGTGGCTGTTCTATTACGCCCAGCTGACCGGCTGGCCGGCCAAGCCGGCGCACAATGTGCTCAAGCTCTTGCCGGGCTTCACGCCGCAAGTGAGCTGGCTGTCACTGCTGGTCGGCCTGTGCGCGACTGCCGGCTGGTTCGTGCTGGTGCACTGGCGCCTGTCGCGCCGTCCGGCCGTGCTGTGGCGCGCCGTGGTGCTGTCGTCCGGCGGCCTGATCCTGATCTGGATCTTGCTGATGACCCTGTTCCTGCCGCACGTGAACTACAGCAAGAGCTACGCCGCCGTGGCGCGCGAGGCAGCCGCCGCACTGCCGGCCGGCACCGATTGCGTGCAAAGCAATGTCACGCCGGCCCAGCGCGCCTCCTTCGCCTTCTTTGGCAAGATCCCGTTCAATGGCGTCGAACAGCGCCGCTGCGAAGTCATGCTGTTGCAAGATAGCATCAAATCTCGTGCCTACCAGCAACAGCCCGGTGCCGAGTGGGAACCGCTATGGGAAGGGCGCCGCGCCTCGGACCGCAGCGAGCGTTTCCGCCTGTTCAAGCGGCGCACGGTTCAAGCCAACTGATTGTCCGCCGGCCCGCCTCCCTGCTATCCTGTGCCGGACGATAGCAAAGAGGTAGGCATGGTTTCAGGCTTGGCGTATCTGGCAATGTTGATGGCAATTGCACCGGCACTGGCAGCCCCGCCGCTGGTCATCACGTCCGAGCATTCGCCGCCGGCCAGCATGAAGGTGGGTGAGCAGGTGGTCGGCCGCGAAGGCGAAAAGATCCGCGAAATGCTGGCCCGCACCGGCTACGCCTACACCATCGACGTGCTGCCCTGGAAGCGCGCCTTCACCATGGCGCAGCGCGATCCCTACACCTGCGTCTATTCCACTTCGCGCACGCCCGAACGCGAAAAGCAGTTCAAATGGGTCGGCCCGACCGATGAAGCGGAATGGGTGCTGATGGGGCGTGCCGGCCGCCAATACAATGTGCACAGCCTGGACGATGCGCGCAAGCTGCGCATCGGCACCTATCTCGGCGACGCGCGCGACGAGTTCCTGCGCGCGCGCGGCTTCGACGTGGACGGCGCGCCGGACAATGCCTCCAATCCGAAAAAGCTGATGCTCGACCGCATCGACCTGTGGGCAGTCGGCGTGCGCAACAACGACCTCAGCGCGCTGGCCCAGTTCGCCGCGCCGGAGGCCCTGGTGCCGGTGCTGACTTTCCACCACGTCAAAGTCTACCTGGCCTGCAACCCTTCCGTGCCCGACGCCATGGTCGCGCGCATGAACGCCACCCTCGACGCCATGCGCAAGGACGGCACGTTTACAAGATTGGAAAAGAAATACGAGCAATGGCAAGCCAACAAATGACTTGCCATTTATTACTGTTGCGCAACTAAAGTTTTTTTGGTGCGCACCGGACGCGAGCTTGGTTTACGCGTTATAGTCACCATATGCGGAATGTTGCCGTGCGGCATTTCTGACAACAATGGGGCCAGCCGAGGCAGATGCCGCCGGCCATAGGCCCACGAGAAACCCTTGCGATTTCCAGGCCTATGTTCAATATCTACAAGCTCCAACTCGCCCTCAAGAACCCTCTGGTGCGCATCACCCTGGTGCTGCTGGCTACTGCCGCCCTCGCGTTCGCGCTGCTGCGCGGCGACGTGGCGCAGGATGCCGCGCCGGTCGTGCGTTCGCAGAATATCGGTGAAATCACAGCCCTGGTAGCCCAGCGCGCCAAGCTCGATTACCTGCTGATCGCGCGCCCGCTGGCCGACTCGCCGCGCTACGTCTACAAGTTCAAGGACGACGCCACCCTGCACGTGGTCGTGGTGCCCAGCACCTCGCACCAGAGCCTGGAGCGCGAAGTCCTGCTGCGCAATAACATCC
Organism: Pseudoduganella sp.; assembly: GCA_039593775.1. GTDB lineage: Bacteria > Pseudomonadota > Gammaproteobacteria > Burkholderiales > Burkholderiaceae_D > Rugamonas. The sequence continues at coordinate 48,624 of JBCNOP010000011.1, read as the reverse complement.
CCTACGCGATCGCCAAGGAAGACTTCCTGGCCGCCCACAAGGGCGTGCTGCTGGACGATGGCGGCCAGTGGGCCAGCGTGCAAGCTTTCCTGAAACGCCATGCCTTCGACATCTTCGTGGTCGGCCTGGTGCTGTTCGTGCTGAAGTGGGGCATGCCGGGCATGGGCATGAACGCTTCCGTGATCACGCCGGACCAGCTCAAGGGTTCGATGGATGACCTGATCGGCATGGAAGACATCAAGCAGGAAGTGCTGCACCTGGAAGACATGATCCGCAACCGCGAAGTCTACAAGCAGCACAATATCGACAAGCCCTTCAACGTGATGCTGACCGGTCCGGCCGGCACCGGCAAGACCAAGCTGGCCGGCTACCTGGCCAAGCGCCTCGGCTATCCGTTGATCCAGGCCTCCGGCTCGGCGCTGGAATCCGGTTATGTGGGCGGCGGCTCGAAAGCCCTGAATGCGCTGTACAAGAAGGCTTGCGCGCGCGGCAACTGCATCATCTTCCTGGACGAGGCGCAGGCCCTGTTCATGCCGCGCGGCCGCGGCGAGAAGAAGTGGGAAGACGATACCGCGAATACCCTGCTGGGCCTGCTCGACGGCGTGAAAAGCGAACAGGGCCAGGGCGTGATCTGGATCGTCGCCTCCAACTTCGACGATGCCTCGACCGCCATGGATGAAGCCATGCTGCGCCGCTTCAGCGTAAAGATCAACTTCCGCCTGCCGAACAAGGGCGAACGCCGCGCGCTGCTCGACTCCTTCCTGAAGCGCAAGCAGGACGGCCTGGTCGACTGGAACGCGATGGACCTGGACCAGGTGGCGGAAATCACCGCCAACCTCAGCCCCGCCCTGCTGGAAACCGTGGTCGACCGCGCTTCGATGATCTCGATCCAGGAAAAGTGCGTGATCAACACCGACCTGATGTTCCGCGCTTTCGAGCGCGCCACCATCGGCCTGACCGACCGCGCCACCACGGCCGAGAAGACCCGCCAGCGCGAGCGCATCGCCTTGCACGAGCTGGGCCACTTCTTCATGCAGATCGACCCTTACCTGCGCGCCGGCATGCCGCTGGCAGAGGTGAAGGAGAAATCGCACTTGCTGAAGATTTCGACCGAAGCGGTGTCGAAGATGAATGCGCTGGGCTATGTGCTGTCGGCCGGCGACGACATGTCGCTGCGCACGCTGGAAGAAATGGAACGCGACGTGATGCAGCTGTACGGCGGCGTGGCGGCGGAAGAATTGTTCTACGGCGCGCGCGGCATTTCGGTCGGCAGCCAGAACGATATCGAGAAGGCCACCAAGATGCTGAACATGATGGTCAACCGCCTGTCGATGTATTCGCGCTCCAAGCTCGATTACAGCCAGCTGCGCGGCGAGACCGGCGACGAGCACACCCTGGTGCAGGTGGAAGCCAAGGCCGACGAGTTGTACAGCACCACGCTGGCGGCCATGCGCGACTACCGCACGGTGATGGAGTCCATCAAGGAAGAGCTGATGGAGCGCTATGTGTTGTCGAAGGATGCCATCTTCGCGCTGCTGGAGGAGCGCCTCGATCCGGCGCCCCTGAAGCAGGCGGCGTAAGGCTTGCGCCCCGCTAGCGCGAGGCGATCACGGTGATGTCCTTGCCGCTGGCGGCATCGGCCATCGACAGTTTTTCGTAGTTGCGGATGGTGACTTCCGAGCCGTCGTGATTGAATTCGACGCGTGTGCCGGCGGCGGTCACCAGTTGCCCTGGCGCGACCGGGAACATCTCGGTGCGCGGCTCATCTTCCAGCTGGGCGAAGAATTGCCTGCCAAACTGGATGAAGCGGATGGCCTTGCCGTTGCCCAGGTCATAGCTGTAAGCGTAGTCGCGGAACTCGCTGCGATACATCGTATAGCTGCCGGGCGCAGGCACGCGCACCGTCAGATCGTCTCCCGCCAGGGCGGAAGCGCTATACAACAAGGCGAATGCGGCAGCACTCGCTGCCAGGGTTTTCATGGCGTCACTCCTTCAAATAAAGCGTCGTGGCGCACCGCTTTGATGCGCCACGGCCGCTGCATTGTCTGGCTCAGCGCTTGGCCACCATGCGCACATTGGTCTCCGTCATCGCAACCGACATCGGCAGGCGCTCGAAGTTTTCGATCACCACTTCTTCGCCATGGTCGCGGAATTCAACGCGGGTGCCGGCCGCCGTCACGAAAGTATTGACCGAGGTGGGGAACAACTCGACCCGGTCTTCCAGTTTCAGGCGTGCCCAGTAATGGCCGCCCGACTGCGTGAACTTGATGGTCATGTCATTGCTCAGGGCATAGCGGTTCGCATAGTTATCGAAGGTGCCCTTGTACAGCTTGAAACCTTGGGGCGCCTGGATCTTCACGGTTGCATCGTCAACACCGGCAGCGAAAGCGCTGCCACCCAACATCAGTGCTGCCACGGCACTTAGCATCATCAGCTTTTTCATCATCTTCTCCGATTGGTTCGCCTGGGTCGCCCCGTCGTCAGTAAAAGGTGCGGGGTCAATTCAAAATTAGCAAAGGGCGTTCGGATGTGCAGGTCCGGGCGACGAACAGCGCGTTCCGGGGAATAGAACGCATGACGCGCGGACGAACTGCAATCTCGGCCTGGAGGACTTGCCGTCAGTGCGGCATTGCTGTCCGGGGCGCGCCCTGGTCCGAATCTGGAAGGGCGCTCGGGGCCGGGGCGGGTGGGGTGCACCTGCGCCGGCTGTCCAAACCTGGTGCCCTGCGCCGCGGCCGGTAGGCTGGGCGCTGCGGGAGCAAGCTTGCGCTTGCGGCGGCCCTGTGGTGGCCGCAGTGTCTCTTTCGACTTGGTCCATCCTACGCCCGGCTGTTCCTGTTGGAAAGCTGGCCGGGCGCTCATTTTTTTCAATTTGCACACCCCACCCAATAGCTTAAATATTCGCTGCAGGGTTGCCGCGGGGTGGCAAATCGGTAATAATGCGTGTCGCGTTAAGTGGCCCGAGTGGTGAAATTGGTAGACGCAGCGGACTCAAAATCCGCCGCCGCAAGGCGTGCCGGTTCGATTCCGGCCTCGGGCACCATCTCTTCTTCCCTGACGCTTGCCTTCAATATACGCTGCCGCGCGCGCCGTGGCATCCGTAAGGCTACCCAGATTCCCGCCGTTCCCTACCTATTTTTTGCTGCAGCCGGCTCATGAGCTCGGAGCGGTTGTGCGCGCCCAGTTTGTCCAGCAGGGCCGATACATGGTGTTCCACCGTGCGCGGCGAGCGCACCAGGCGGCGCGCGATGTCGGCATTGCTTTGCCCGGCCAGCAGCAGGTCGAGGATTTGCGCCTCGCGCCGGGTCAGGCCATCGGGATGGCTGCGCGCCGCCTGGTAAGGCCCGCGCCGCAGCTTGGGCAGGTCGAGGCCGGCGCCAAGCCGGCTGGCCAGGCTGCGCGCGCGCGCGGCTGCCGGCCGTGCGCCCAGTTCTTCAAACAGCGCCAGCGCGCGCAAGGCGGCCGCGCCGGCGCCCTCGCCCGGCACCGACAGCAGCGCCAGCCCGGCCTCGAACGGCAGGCCCAGCGTGCGCCACTGGGCGCTGGCGCCTGCGCCGTCGCCCGCCAGTTCGGCGGCGATGGGCGGCGGCAGCACTGCTGCATCCACGTCCGGCAGCGGCAGGCCGGCGCGGTGCTGCCACAGCGCGAGTTCGCCGCGGTCCCACAGGTTAACGCCGGAAATATCGTATTGCGCCAGCGCGGCCAGGCCGGCGCGGCAGGCTGCCAGGTCGTCCGCCACCCAGGCCGTCTCGATCCGGCCCAGGCTCGCCTCCACAATGCGCTGCGGCTCGCCGGTGGCCAGCGCGCCCTGCCACGCCTCGTCCAGGTGGCGCTGGCCCTCAGGCTTGCCGAGCCGGGCGCAGGTGCGGCCCAGCACGGTCAGCGCCGGCAAGCGCATGATCAGGGTCAGCTGCGGCAATTGCAGCACGCCGCGCGCGATCGCCTCCGCTTCCGGCAGCCGGCCCTGGGCCATGCGCAATTGCGCCTGCCAGCCAACCAGGTAGTGGGTCCAGGCGTCCAGGTCATGCTCGGTGTCGAAGGCGATGCCGTCGCTGAGCACCTGTTCGGCCAGGGCGAAGCGCTTGGCGGTGACCGCGCACTCACTGAGGTTGGTGAAGCAGCGCGCCGCATGTTCGTGGTAGCCGTGCCTGAGCGCCAGCGCCAGGCTCTCTTCCAGCATGGCCTGGCCGGCCGGGTCGCCGCCGAACAGGCGCACGGTGCCGACATTGTTCAGCGCATGGATGCGCGTTTCGACGTCGCCCAGTTCGTCCGCCAGCGCCAGCGCACGCTGGCCCCACTCAATCGCGCCTTGCGGCCGGTCCTGCAGCATTTCGTGCTGCGAGCGCAGGCTGTAGGCCATGGCCAGCTCGCTGCTGTGCGGCAGCTGCTCCAGCGTGGCGATGGCTTCCATGCCGTAGCGCCCCGCCAGCTCGGCTTCGCCGCGGTACCAGTGCAGGCGCGACAGCCAGCGCAGGTTGAAGCCCACCTTGTCACTGCGCCCAAGGCTGCGCCACAAGCCGATCGCCTGGTGGCGTGCGGCGATCACCTCGTCATCGATGCGCACCAGGCCGGCCTCATACGACCATTCTTCATACAGCTGCGCAGCTTCCGGCGCCGGCGTGGCGGCGGTGACAAAGCGCAGCGCTGCCGCAAAATGGGCAGCGGCCTGGCGGTGGGCGCCCAGCCTTGCAGCTTCGCGGGCAGCGCGCGGCGCCAGGCGCAGCACGCGGATCGGGTCATGCGCGGCCGCGGCGTGGTGCACCAGGCGCGCCAGCTCGACCGGACGCTGCACGGGCGCATGGGCCAGCAGGGCTTCGCACACCCTGTCATGCAATTCGCGCAGCCGGGCCGGCGCAATCTGGCTGGCCACGGCCAGCCGGGCCAGTTCGTGGCGGAACATGACGTGGCCGGCCGCCGTGGTCACCAGCAAGCCGCGTGCCGTGCAGCTGTCGCACGCGTCCGCCACTTCTTCGCCCAGCACGCCGGCCAGCAGCCAGCCTTCGCAGGGCACCGGGCTCACGCTCAATACTTCCAGCAAGGCGCGTTCGGTGCTGGCGAGGCGCGCGACACGGGTCCATACGGCGTCGCGCACCGACAGCGGCAAGCTGCCGCCGGCATCGGCCGCAGCCAGCAATTCGGTGACGAAGAAAGGATTGCCCGAGGTGATACGATACAGTTCGTCTGCATCGCGTCCCGCCGCTGTAGCGAGTCGCGCCACCGCCTGCGGCGACAAAGGCGACAAGGCGATGCGCTGGGTGCTCGTGGGCGGCAGGTCGCCCACCCAGCGCCAGAAAGCATGGCCAGCCATCAGCTCGTCGCTGCGCACGCTGGCCAACAGCAGCACGCGCAGGCCGGCCACGCGCCGCGCCAGGTATTTGAGCAGGTCGAGGGTGGCCTGGTCGGCCCAGTGCACGTCCTCCACCAGCAGCACCGTGGTGGCGGGCGCACTGGCCAGCCAGGCCAGCAGCCTGGCGAACAGCCGGTCGCAGCCCGCCGCACCGTCAAGCAAGCCAGCCAGGTCATCGCCCAATTGCGGCGCCATATCGCGCAGGGGACCAAGGGCGCGCGGTGTGAACAAGTCTTCACAACCACCTTGCAGCACGCGGTAGCCCGCGCCTAAGCCTGCCGCGAACTCCTTCAGCAGACACGATTTGCCGATGCCCGCTTCGCCGATCACCAGCGCAGTCGCCCCCTGCCCCGCTGCAGCCTGCTTGGCCATTTCCCGCAAACGTTGCAAAGGCGCTTCCCGTTCGATCAGCATGCTCTACTTTCGGTCACACCTAAACATTTAAGCAGGGGCAGATCCGAATACAAGGCGAATGTGCGGCCAGCGGCGCGCTGCGCCTCGACCAGCAGGCACCGGGTCCCGGCGTAACACCGCGCTTTCTTTCAACGGGGTGGCCGCATTCAGTGCGAGGCAACCTTGGCTCGCAAGCGAGCACAGTCATACAGGAAATAACGGCGCTCGAAGACCGGATCGTCGGCCTCGGCCACTGCCAGGGTGCCCAGCTTTTCCGACAGCACGACGAAGTTCAGCGCGACGTCGTCGCAGACAAAGGCCAGGTCGGCGGCATCAGGCGGCCTTAACTCAGCAAGCAATTGTTGGACATCCTGGCCTCGCTCTTTCCAGACTACATCGTGAGCGCCCATGCGCCTGAGGCGGCGCAGCCGGCGCATGCCTTCCATGGTAGTGCCGCGATTAAAGATCATGCCGTGCGTCTGCGGTCTCGAGGCATAGCTCGAACGGCGCAGCACAAACCAGCTGACACGCAATTCATCTTCCCAATACACCGTTGCCTGGGGCGGGATCAAAGGCAAGAAGGCTGCCTGCACAGCCTGCGCGCCGGCCGCAGAAAGCTTGAGCTCCTCGCTGCTGACATTGGCCTGCCGCAGCCAGAGTACGCCCGCCGCCGCCAGCCCCGCCATGCTGCCTGCCAGCAAGCAGGCGCCTGCCTTGCGGCGGCCGGCAATATGCCAGATGCCCAGTAGCAGCAGCATGCCCAGCAAGGCGTTTCCTCCCAGGCGCAGCAAGGTCACCGGCCATTGCATGGGGTCACCGATATCGGCGCCATAATTCCAGTAGCGTACGCTGAGCGGGGCAGCAGACTGCGCATCGACTTCCGCCACCCAGATGGAAAGCAAGGCCAGCAACAGGCAGCATGCGAAACCATATATGCGGTTTGGCATCGGCGATGGCGCCGCCAGGCTGGCCTGCCAGCACAGGACCGCGCAAGCCAGCAGTGTGATCATGCCGCCATAGCTGTCGCGCGCAAAAATGCCCAGCATGCAGGCGCACAGCACGACCTGGAACACGCGGCCCCGATGCCAGAACGCGGCAAGCAGCGAGGCCAGGGCAATCACGGACACCAACTGCAACAGCCAGCATGTGCGCCACGCCTGAATCTGCAGCAACAGAACGTTATGGAAGACCGAGGTCCCGAGCCAATGGGCCAGCAAGCCCAGGGCGCCCGTCAGCGCAGCGCAATAGTAGAAGCGTGCGCGCCAGCCTGTTGAGAGCCAGGCTGCCGCCAGCACCAGGGAGAAGGCAACGGTGGCAGGGCTGGCCAGGTCGGTAAAGTTCCGCGTGCCGATGCTGGTTACCTCGGCGTACCACTGCGGGTCCATGGTTTGCATCAAGCGCTGCCATGGCAACAGATCCAGTGCGGCGAGGGCGCCCGCCGCCACCACACCCGCAGCCAGCAGCGGCACCACGCTGCGCGGGTTGTCACAGGCCAGGTAGAGCAGGCCGAACAGCAAAGTTGCCAGCGTCATCAAAGGATGAAGGAGCAGGGACAGGGGCAATAGCAGTGCCAGCCAGAGCCGTTTGCCGCGCAGCATGCAGGCGATCGCCAACATGCCCAGCGCCTCGGCAAAAATGCGCGGTGTCAGGTATGGTTCGGCCAGCGAGATCGCCCTGATCGGGTCATAATCGGTCGGCAGCAGCAGCAGCCACGCCAGCGCCACCCACAGCATCGCGCCGCGCAGCATGCCCGACAGCAGATAATAGGCTGCTGCCAGCCACAGCATGCTGCCCAGGGTGTGCAGCAGTCGCGAACCCGCTTCCAGGCCCAGGGTCTGGATAAAGACGCTGTACAAGGGGCTGAACAGGGTGAACTGGTCCTGCGAGCCGAACAGGAAATACAGGTCGTTGCGGAACTGCTCGGGATGCAGCAAGTGCAAGGCTTGCACCGCATACAGCCGGCCGTCATGCCAGATGCCGGCCCACGGCCGGGCATACAGCCAGATGGCCAGCAGCGCCAGCAACATCAGGCTCTGGCGCGCGTCCCAGCGCGGCGCCAACTGCAAGGGCGCTGCCGGCGCATCAATGTGCTGCAGGCCAGGCTCAACAAGCGTCCATGCTTCGCCACTGCGGTCGCGGTTGCTCGACAACGACATCAGGCCGCGCCCTTCCCTGCGAGGTAGTCGGCGCCGACGTCGGCGTTCCACACCGTTATGGCCGGCGCCAGCTGCAGCGAGCTTGCCCCGTCCTGCTCCCTGTCCGGCTTGCAAAAGAAGCGCTGGCCGCCCAGGCCCATGCCGTTGCCATGAGGGCCGACATGACGGGAAAGGGCGCCCGCCGCCCGCGCGATGGGAACGATCCTGGCCGTGCGGCTCAATTCCAGGGCCGCAGTCAGGCCTGCGGGACCGGCGCCGGTGAGCCTGGCGTATTGCTGCCACATGACAACTTTTCCTTCAAGTTCAATAGTAAATGCCGCCAGAAACGCGCAGCAATCAAGGAATTTTACCTTAGGGAAATTGCAAATGCTATAACTGTCTTGTAAATTGTGGCAAGGAGATGGCGCATGAAACATGCGTCCAGAATAGACATCAGGAAAACAGCAGCAGCTTGCGGGCCCCGAAATTGAACAGCATGATCGCAGCGCCGGCCGCCAGCTTGGCTGCCAGGACCGGCAGGCCGGCCTGATCGACCAACAGGCCGATCACCGTCAGGTTCAAGCCCAGGCCCACCACCCCGACCAGGACATACAGCGCAAACTCGCCCTGCCATTGCGGCAGGCGACGGAAATCGAACACCCAGCGGATCGCCAGCAGGTAGTTGCACACGATGCCCAGTGCATATGCCAGGGCTGCCGCCAGCAGGTAGTGCAGGCGCGCATACTCGAGCAGCAGGTAGAGCGTGGCCAGGTCAATGCCAAACGCCAGGGCGCCGGCTGCGCCGTAACGCAGGAACTGGCGCACCAGGCCGTGCAGGTTCACTGCACGGCCTGCTGCGGGCGCAGCAAGGCGCAATCGTGCAGGTAGAAGGCATTGCCGCCGCCGATGGCGCTGGCCACCACGGCAGGGCCAAGCTTTCTGCTCAAGACGACGAAATCCAGTTCCGGGTCGGCGCAGGCGTGGGCCAGGCTGGCCTCGGTCGGCGGCTTCAGGCGGCGCCCCGCCTCCGCATTTTCAAGGCGGGTGCGCTTGCGGATGCCGTCGCTCATGCCCAGCTGTTCCAGGCGCGCCAGGCGTTGCCTGCCTTCCAATGCCGTACCGCGGTTGAACACGGCACCTGCCATTTGCGGGTTGCTGCCATAGCTGGAGCGGCCCAGCACGAACCAGGTGTAACGCAGCTCGTCTTCCCAGTACACAGTCGCCTGCGGCGGAATCAAAGGCAGGAAGTTGGCGCGCACTGCCTGCGCAGTTTCCGGCGGCAGCCAGGCCGCCGCGTCGGCGCGGAGGGCGGCCACGGCCGCACTGCCGGCCAGGCTGGCCAGCGCCAGGGCGTAGGCTGCCGCCTGCCGGCCGTTGCCGCTCCACTGCCAGACCTGGTACAGCAGGCCAACGCCCAGCAGGGCGGCCGCGCCGCGCTTGAGCCAGATCCACAACCAAAGGGTGTCGAAGGTAGCGATCGGGATATCGTTCTGCCAGATGCCGGTCCATGGCGGGCCGCCGGCGATTTCACGCAGCAGTGCACAAGCCAGCGCGAACAGGAAGGCCAGCGCCAGGCGATAGTGGCGCGGCGACAGTTCCCACGGCTGGGCCAGCCGGCCCTGGTGGCACAGCAAGGCGGCTGCGGCCAGCCCCAGCAGGCCGCCAACGGTGTTGCGTGTCAGGATAGCAACACACAAGGCCAGCAGCAGCGCGCGGAACAGCCGTCCGCGCTGCCAGAATTGCTGCCACAGGCAGGCCAGCGCGATGGCGGAGGCCATCTGCACGAGCCACATCGTACGCCAGGGCTGGGCCTGCAGCATCAGCAGGTTGTGCGTCAGGCCGGTGCCGGCCCAGGACGCGAGCAGGCCGGCAGCCCCGGTCAACGCGACGCAGCCGAAGAAACGGCCGCGTGCGCCCGGCACCAGCCAGGCCGCGGCCAGCACCGGGCTGAAGGCGACAGCGGCGCGGCTGGCCCAGGCGCCAAAGACCCAGCCGTCCCAGGTCACGCCGGAAGTCGTCGCCAGCACGTGGGCATACCAGGTGTCGTCCATGGTACGCAACAGGCGGTCGAACGGTGCAATGCCCAGCAAGGCGGCGCCGGCCAGCAGGCCGCCGATGAGCAAGGCCCCCACGGCGGTCCAGCGCATGCGGCGCTTGCCCTCGGCGATGAAAAGCACGCCGAACAGGCCGACCCCGGCCGCCATCAGCGGATGCAGTAGCAGCGCCAGCACCAGCGCCGGCACGCCCCACTGCCAGCGGCCGCGCACAGCGCAGCCCATGGCCAGCATGCCCAGGGCCTCGGCAAAGATGCGCGGCGTGGGAAAACTCTCGGCCAGGTTGAAGGTAGTCATGGTTGGCCCGTAGTCCGACGGCAGGGCCACCAGCAACGCCAGCGTCAGCCACAAGCCCAGGCCGCGCTGGAAGGCTGCCACCAGGAAGGCCGCGCAGCCCAGCCACAGCAGGTTGCCGGCCTGCTGCACCAGCAAGGCAGCAGTATCGAGGCCAAAGGTACGGATCACGGCCGCATACAGGGGACTGAACAGGGTGAAGGCGTCCTGCGAGCCGTACATCAGGAACAGGTCGCGCCGGAACTGGTCCGGGTGCAGGCGCTGCAGCGCCTGCAGCGCGTACAGGCGGCTGTCATGCCACAGCCCCTCCCACGGATGACAAAACAGCCACAATGCCGCCAGCACCAGCAGCGCCGGCACGATACGCCGGTCCCACTTGCCGCCAGCCTGCACCGTCATGCGCTAGCGCTTTCCGCCGAGAACAGCAGTACTTTGCGCGCGCCAAAATTGAACATCAGGATGGCGGCAGCGGCCACCAGCTTGGCCGCCAGGTACGGCGTGTGCAGCATTTCCACCAGCAGGGTGATAGCCAGGCCGTTCAGGATCAGGCCGGCAATGCCGACCAGGAAGAAGATGGCAAATTCGCGCTCCCACTGGGTAACGCGGCGGAAACTAAACACCCAGCGCACGGAAATCATGTAGTTGACCACCATGCCGAGCAGGTAGGACAGGCAGGCAGCCGCCAGATAATGCAAGCCCATCACGTGGGCCAGCAGGTATAGTCCACCAAAATCGACCACGAACGCCGCGCCGCCTACGAATGTATAGCGGATGAACTGCACCAGGCCATTCGAGGAATGCTGTTTGCCTAATAGTTTGCTCAACATGTCTACCTCTTCGCTCGCTGGCGGGCACGGCAATGGTCCAACGGCTGCATCACGCCGCTTTTTTCTCTTCGTGGTACTCGTCGTCGATGTTGACGTCCCACAGCGGGTCCTTGGAAGCGGCGCCGGAGGCGATCGCTTCCACCGCCAGCTTGGCAGTCAGCATCGAGTGGTCCTGGTTGTTGTAGCGGTGCATGCCGTTACGGCCGACCAGGAACAGGTTGCCGATGGTGTCGGTGTAGCGCCGCACCACGTCGAACTGGTCGTAGGAACCGAAATAGGCGGGGTAAGCCTTCGGCACCCGCACCACCGTCCCGTCCAGTACCTGGGTGTTGTTCAGCATGCCGATCTTGGCCAGCTCGCCGGCGCCGAACTTGATCAGCTCGGCATCGTTCATCTGCCACAGGTCGTCGTCTTCATTGCAGAAGTATTCCAGGCCCATCCACATGGTGTCCGCGTCCTTGACCAGGTGGGGACTCCAGTTGTTGAAAATCTGCAGGCGGCCGATGCGCACGTCTTTTTCCTGGATGTAGATCCAGTTGTCCGGCAGCGCCTGGCCATCGGTGTTGAGCACATCCGATTTTTTCACCAGCAGGCCAACGGTCAGGAAGTCGCGGTACATCAGGCCGTCCGCCACCTTGCGCACTTCGGGCGGCACATCGTTCATGCCCTTGATCAGTTCACGTACCGGCATGGTCGAGACCGCATAGTCGCAGTCCAGGCGGAACTGCTCGCCGCTGCTGCTGTCGGTGCCGCTTACGGCCACCACCTTGCCATCCCGGGTTTCCACTTTGGTCACGGCCTGGTTGTAGCGGATTTCGCCGCCGCCCTCGGTGACCATGCGCGCCACTTCCTGCCACATCTGGCCCGGCCCGAATTTCGGATACAGGAATTGTTCGATCAGGCTGGTCTCGGTGCCCTTTTGCGCCACCCCGCCCTTGCTCTTGAAGAGCTGCTTGGCCGCGTGCCACAGCGCCTTGCTGATGTTCAGGCCCTTGATGCGCTGCGCGCCCCAGTCGGCGCTGATCTGGTCGCACGGGATGCCCCATACCTTGTGCGTGTAATCCTTGAAGAAAGTTTCATACAACTCGCGGCCAAAGCGGTTGATCATGAAGTCTTCCAGGTTCTTTTCCGGGCGGCGCGGGAACAGCATGATCCAGCCGTACGTCACCGCCACCTTGGTCAGCCGCCACAGGCCCAGCTTGCTGGCGGTGGCAGCGTTCATCTTGATCGGGTAGTCGAAGAAGCGGCGCAGGAAGAAGATGCGCGACAGGCGCGAACGCACCAGCATGCGGCGGTCGTCGTCGCTCTCGAGCGCATTGCCGGCCACCTGGACGGAGGTGGTCTTGTTCTGGTAGGTCAGGTCGAGCGAGGCATTGGCCGCGGCGTCGATCGGCAGGATTTCCTGCCACCAGTTCATGACCCAGTCCGACTTGGAAAAGAAGCGGTGCCCGCCCAGGTCCATGCGGTTGCCGTTATGGCAGACGGTACGGGAAATGCCGCCGACTTCATTGCTCGCCTCCAGCACGATCGGGCGAATATTGGTGTTCCGGATTAACTCCAGGGCCGCGGTCAACCCTGCGGGACCGGCACCAATAATTACGGCGTATTGCTGCCCCATGACAACTTTCCCTTCCAGTTGGTTCAAATAACAAAGCACCGCCCAAGAATCGGGCAGCGCATCAATGAATTTTACCGTGTGGAAATTACAAAAGCTATAAGTGCTGTAACGAAATGTCGCGTGGAACCAGCAATTTAGCGGATTTTCAAGCGTAGCCGTAGCCGCGCGCCATGGCGGCAGCCGCGATTGGCAACAAGGCAAACAGGTGGATCTCGGCCATCAAGCGCTTGCGGATGGCACGGATTTCCACGTCTTCCGGCGCAAAGCCGGCGTCGGCCGACTGCGCCTTGCGCCAGCGCAGGAAGGCGCGGGTCGGCTTGATGGACAGCAGGCCGACGATGGCGAACAGCACCACCTTGGTCCAGAACACGTGGTTGTGGAGGTAGAACGCGGCGCCCTTGGCGCCGAAGAACACACGCGAGAAGCCGATCACGACCAGCGACAGCGACATGAGGCCGAGCGCGATGTCGTACCTGGCCGCCAGCTGCACGGCCGGCGGCTGCATGCCCGGCCGCACCAGCACCAGCTGGGCCGTGATGGCCGCGGCAATGCCGAAGGCCAGCAGGTGGTGTACGATCGCCAGCAGCAAGTCAACCATGGCAGCCCCGCCTCAGGCGCGTTCGGACACCGCGTCGACCACGCACAGCGCCGTCATGTTGACGATGCGGCGCACGGTGGCGGACGGGGTCAGGATATGCACCGGTGCTGCGCAGCCGAGCAGGATCGGGCCGATCGCGATGCCGTTGCCGGCAGTCTTGACCAGGTTGTAGGCGATATTGGCGGCATCGATATTCGGCATCACCAGCAGGTTGGCGTCCTGCTTCAGGGTGGTGTTAGGCAGCAGCTTGTGGCGCAGCTTGGAATCGAGCGCGGTGTCGCCGTGCATTTCGCCGTCCACTTCCAGGTCCGGTGCGCGCTGGCGCACGAGATCCAGCGCGGCGCGCATCTTTTGCGCCGATTCGCTGTTGGATGAGCCGAAGTTCGAATGCGACAGCAGGGCCGCGCGCGGCACCAGGCCGAAGCGCTTCATCTCTTCCGACGCCATGATGGTGATGGCGGCCAGCTCGTTGGCGTTCGGGTTTTCGTTGACGTGGGTATCCACCAGCGCCAGCTGGCGGTCCTGCAGCACCAGGATGTTCATCGCCGCATAGACGCAGGCGCCCGGACGGCGGCCCAGCACCTGGTCGATGTAGTGCAGGTGCAGCTGGGTGGTGCCGAAGGTGCCGCAGATCATGCCGTCGGCGTCGCCCTTCTTGATCATCATGGCGCCGATCAGCGAGTGGCGGCGGCGCATTTCCAGCTTGGCGTATTCCTGCGTCACGCCCTTGCGCGCAGTCAGCTCGTAGTATGCCTGCCAGTATTCGCGGTAACGCTCGTCGAAGTCGGGATTGATCACGTCGTAGTCGATGCCCTGCTTCAGGCGCAGGCCGAATTTCTGCACGCGCGCATCCAGCACGGCCGGGCGGCCGACCAGGATCGGGCGCGCCAGCTTCTCGTCGACCACCACCTGCACCGCGCGCAGGATGCGCTCTTCTTCGCCTTCGGCGTAGACGATGCGCTTCATTTCCGCCGGGGTCTGCTTGGCCACCGCGAACACTGGCTTCATGAAGGTGCCGGAACGGTAGACGAACTGCTGCAGGCTGTCGGCGTAGGCTTCCAGGTCCTTGATCGGACGGGTGGCGACGCCGGAATCGGCTGCCGCCTTGGCCACGGCCGGCGCGATCTTGGTCAGCAGGCGCGGGTCGAACGGCATCGGGATCAGGTATTCCGGGCCGAAGGCCAGGTTGGCGATGCCATAGGTGGTGGCAACGATGTCCGACTGCTCGGCGTGCGCCAGGTCGGCAATCGCGTGCACCACGGCGATTTCCATTTCACGGGTGATGGTGCTGGCGCCGCTGTCGAGCGCGCCGCGGAAAATGTAAGGGAAGCACAGCACGTTGTTGACCTGGTTCGGGTAGTCCGAACGGCCGGTGCAGATGATGGCGTCGCCACGCACCGCTTTCACGTCTTCCGGCAGGATTTCCGGGTTCGGATTGGCCAGCGCCAGGATCAGCGGGTTAGGCGCCATCTGCTTGACCATGTCCTGCTTCAGCACGCCGCCGGCGGACAGGCCGAGGAAGATGTCGGCGCCTTCGATGCAGTCGGCCAGGGTACGGTGCGGGGTCTCGCGCGCGAAGCGCTCCTTGTCCGGGTCCATCAGCTCGGTGCGGCCCTTGTAGACCACGCCGGCCAGGTCGGTCACCAGGATGTTTTCGATCGGGAAGCCGAGGTCGACGATCAGGTCCAGGCAAGCCAGGGCTGCCGCGCCGGCGCCGGAGACCACCAGCTTGACGTTCTTGATGTCCTTGCCGATGTATTTCAGGCCGTTCAGGATGGCAGCGCCGACGATGATGGCGGTGCCGTGCTGGTCGTCGTGGAAGACCGGGATCTTCATCTTCTCGCGCAGTTTGCGCTCGATGTAGAAGCACTCGGGCGCCTTGATGTCTTCCAGGTTGATGCCGCCGAAGGTCGGCTCCAGCGAGGCGATGATGTCGACCAGCTTGTCAGGGTCGGATTCGTTGATTTCGATGTCGAACACGTCGATGCCGGCAAACTTCTTGAACAGCACGCCCTTGCCTTCCATCACCGGCTTGGATGCCAGCGGGCCGATATTGCCCAGGCCCAGCACCGCGGTGCCGTTGGAAATCACGGCTACCAGGTTGCCGCGCGCGGTGTACTTATAGGAGTTGGCCGGGTCGATGACGATTTCTTCGCAGGGCGCTGCCACGCCCGGGGAATAGGCCAGCGCCAGGTCGCGCTGGTTGGTCAGTTGCTTGGTGGGGGAAACGCTGATTTTGCCTGGCTTGGGGCACTCGTGGTACTCAAGCGCGGCTGCGCGCAGTTGTTGACGAAGTTCTTCTTTCTTGTCAGATCCCGAATCCATGCTGTACTGCCCCTTCTATCCTGTGTCCGAAAGCCTCAGATTTTAGCAGATAGAGTGGTTGCTCTAACGTAGGTATTTTTACCAATCCCGAATTTTCATCGGTTTCAATTGCCTTTCACACAAAATCCTCCACCCAAGGCGAGATTTTTCCTCAAAACAAGTCAGTAAACTGTCGCCCGGACGACAATGCTGACTTGCGGCACGAAACCATAAAATCTAGTTGCGCCAAATCGGATTTGCTTGCAATTTTCGGCAAAAGCAACTTTACATATGGCATTTTCCTGCATAGACTGGTTTTACTGGCACTTTACGGAAGGAAAATACCATGCGAAATGCAATCTGGCATTCCTGGTCCCGTCTGTCCGGCGTCCTGTTTCCTGCAACCGCCGTCGCCTTATTCTTCACACCGCAAGATTCCAATTATGTTGCCTTGCTTGCCATGGCAGCCCTGGCTTCTGGCGGTACCTGGGTTTACCTGCGCGGCAAGCCAACTAAGGACGAAGCCGGAGTGTCCCGCTAGAATGGCGGGATGCTTTCCGAATTCGACCTGATCAAACAATACTTCGTGCGGCCCGGGCCGGGACGCGCTGCCCTTGGCATCGGCGACGATTGCGCCCTGCTGGCCCCGTCGCCGGGGATGCAGCTTGCCATTTCTTCCGACATGCTGGTCGAGGGCCGGCATTTCTTTGCCGGAGAAGATGCGCAGCGCCTTGGCCACAAGTGCCTGGCCGTCAACCTGTCCGACCTGGCCGCCATGGGCGCGCGTCCGGTCGCCTTCACCCTGGCCCTGGCGCTGCCCGCCGCCGAGCGCGCCTGGCTGGAAGGCTTTTCGCGCGGCCTGTTTGCGCTGGCCGATGCACATGGCTGTGAGCTGATCGGTGGCGACACCACCAAGGGGCCGCTGAATATCTGCATCACCGTGTTTGGCGAGGTCGCGCCTGGGCGCGCCCTGCGCCGCAGCGCGGCCCGGCCCGGCGATGACGTGTGGGTATCCGGTACCTTGGGCGATGCGCGCCTGGCCCTGGCCGGCTACCAGGGCGGCCTGGCGCTGCCGGCCGACGCGCTGGCTGCGGCCGGCACACGCATGCATATGCCAACGCCGCGCGTGGCGCTGGGCGTGATGCTGGCCGAGCGCAGCCTGGCCCATGCCGCCATCGATATCTCGGACGGGCTGGTGGGCGATCTCGGCCACATCCTGGAAAAATCCCGCGTGGGCGCCACGCTGAATGCCGACGCACTGCCCGCCGGCCCGGTGCTGGCAAGCCAGCCGCAAGCCATGCGCCGCGCCTTCACTGCAGCCGGTGGCGACGATTACGAACTCTGCTTCACCGCTGCCGCAACACGGCGCGAAGCGATTCTTGCTGCCGCCGCCGACTGCGGCACAGCGGTCACGCGCATCGGCCGCATTGACGATGCGGCCGGCCTGCGCTGGACCGACGCTGACGGCGCGCCACTGGCAATGGAATTGTCCAGTTTTGACCATTTCTCCACCTGAACGATGACCTTCCGCGAACGCTGCGAACGCCTCGACACCGGGGCCTTGCTGGAATACCTGCGCCTTGACTTGCGCGACGATGCGCAAGCTATCGTGCGCCAGCTGCTGACCGCGCGCGGCATCGCGCCCGCCCGCATCGAACAGGTGCTGGCCGACCAGGCAGCCCTTGATGCCGAAGCGTTCGCACAATACGAACGCATGGCCAGCCTGGGTGAACGGATGCTGGCCTTTGGCATCGACTTCGTGGCCTGGCTGCTGGTCGGCGGCCTGCTGGTGGGCACACGCGAGCGGGAAACCGCCAGTCTTGCAGCAAGCAGCTTTGAGGTCCTGAGCTGGGCCTTCCTGCTGTTGCGCGATGCCGGCCCCGGGCTGAGCCCAGGCAAACGCCTGCTCAAGCTGCGGGTGGTCCAGATGCCGGGCGAGCGCCGGGCGACGCTGGCCGGGTCGGTGCTGCGCAACCTTGGCCATCTCCTCCTGCTCATCGACGCCCTGTTCATGCTGGGCGAGCGCCGCATGCGGCTGGGTGACCGCCTGGCACGGACTAAGGTGCTCCGGGCAGCGGCAATTGACGCAGGTATTCGCCCGGCGGCTTGCCCACCAGGGCAGTAAATTCCTTGATAAAGTGGGCCTGGTCGTAATAGCCCAGGTCCAGCGCGAGGCGCGCAAGCTGCGGCGCCGCGCCCGCCTGCAACTGCGCCACCGCTTCATGCATGCGGTAGCGCTTGATCACCCATTTTGGCCCGACGCCGACGTAGTGCTGGAACAGGCGCTGCAAAGCGCGCTTGTTCAGGCCGGCCAGCTCGGCCAGGGCATCCACCGTCAACAGCGCCGGATCGCCGGCAATTGCTGCCACCAATGCAGTTGCGCGCGCCACGTCCGGGTCGGCTTGCGGCTGGCGCGCCAGCAGGAAGCCCTCCGCTGCCGCAGCCATCGTCTCCGGCGCAGCGCACAAGCGCACGCCGCGCGCCAGCTCGTCGCCGTCCGCGCCGAATACCTGTGCCAGGGCAACGCGCTGGTCGGCAATGCCGGCGACGGCGCGGCCCAGGAAAGGCCGGAAACCGCCTGGCCGGAATTTGATTCCAAATGCAAAGCCTTGCCCGGCGAGTTGCTTGGTGTAGCGCGCCGTGTGCACGCCGTAGACGCCTTCGGTATCGTGTTCGATCACCAGGTGGACATTGGGATGCGGCAGCGTTTCCTGCTGCTGCGGCGGATGGCCCTGCATGTCCCAGCCAACGAACCAGTAATGCTCGACCAGCCCGGCCAATTGCGCGCACGGCGCCAGCCGTTCATGGCGAAATGTACCGGTCGCAAAATGCGGCACCAGGACGCCGCGCGGTTCAGTATCGATTTGTCGCGTTTTTCCAATCATCAGGCGCAGGAGACTAACATAATGGCCGGCATGAAAACTCTGATCCCATTACTATTCGCATTCGCCGCTGCTGCGGCCAACGCAGGAGATAAACCCATGCAAATCGAAGGCAGCTTCGACGTGAAGCTCACACCCCAGCCGCCGGCCGAAGGCCAGAGCTGGAGCCATCAAACCATCACGAAGACTTTCCACGGCGCGCTCGACGGCACCAGCCGCGGTGAAATGCTGGCTGCCGGCACCGCAGTCAAAGGCTCCGCCGGCTACGTCGCAATGGAGCAGGTGACCGCCACGCTGGAAGGGCGCAAAGGCACCTTCTTCCTGCAGCACTTCGGCTTGATGGACAAAGGCACACCGACGCTGAAAGTCAGCGTCATTCCCGATTCAGCAACCGGAGAGCTCACCGGCCTGCAAGGCACGATGACCATCGACGTCACCGGCGGCCAGCACCGCTATACCTTCAACTACAGCCTGCCATCCCGCTGAAGAAATGTCATGAAGTGGTAATAACGAGAGACTATTATCCTGCCTGTCTCCACATTCATACCACTCTCCCGTGAATGTTTTAAGCCGCCCCATTGTGGGCGGCATTTTTTTCGCTGAATGCACTGGGCTCTTCGCCCGGTCCGCCGGCACGGCGGCCGCTGCCATGCCGCAGCCAGGGCAAGGGAGTCTCGTTCAAGAGCCAGCCTGGTAAATTCTTGGCACCAGCAAATTTTTGGCAATAAAGTCTGAGGCTACGGGCAGCAAATGCCCATAATCGCGCGTGGTCAAGCCCTTGCGAACATCATCACCAAGATAGGTCAAACAGCCATTTTCTTGGCACATCAGCGCCATCACGTCAGCATAGTTGATATTGGCGTCAGAATACTTTTTTCTCAATTCGCTATTGTTCTGATACATCGCCATGTCCAGTCCAGTAAAAGTGGACCTCGGGGTGTACAGGAACAATTTGCGCGCTACGAGTTTGGACAAATCCACCTGCCACCGTGGGACCGGACCAACGAATATCACCTGCTTGACGCCCATTTCGTGAAGTTGTTTGTCGAACTTCACCGCAACATCAGCGGCCAATGGATTCTTCTGAGATATTAAGACAACATCTGGCCTGGCTTGTGCAATGGCCGCCCTGGCCAGCCGGTTTGATTTCTCGCATAGCACCGTCTTACGCTTATCTGCACCAGGCTGGAAATTAACGTCGCAGCCGGAAGTGGCAACTTGGAGAATTTGCCAATCGTGGGACAGGTGCCGGGACAGGCCGAAATACAGTTGCTGTGCATGCGAATCACCCCATAACATGACCACCCGCTTTGCTTGGGGATCTTTGACATAGCATTCGCTGGAAATCGCGTCCCTGGTCACGTCTGAGAAGCCAGCACGGAATTTGTCCAGATCTAAAAAATTGCATGCGTGCCTATATGCCTCGGTCACTCCGTTGCCGGGGATCCATTCCGCCATGCCGTCGAAATAGGCGACAAATTCATCGCGCTCTTTTGCCCTATTGCTGAATCCATCGCAAACGTAGACGTTCAAGCCCACCACGCCAGCCACGCCAACGAGCGCAGCGAGCAATGCCGTTTTCCTTTTGCCGAACTGGCCAAAGCGCACCGGATGTTCAACCAGGCGATAGGTAAGCCAAGCGAGGACTACCGACAGCAGGACGGCTGCGGCACGCAGTTTGATAGAGGGTGTTTCTGCAAGCATGGTGCGCAGGAACGACAGTATCGGCCAATGCCACAGGTATAGCGGAAAACTGATTAAGCCAATCCATACTAGCGCCCGGTTGCCCAACACGATTCTGTTTGCCCACGCATCGGGGCCGGCATAAATGACCAGCATCGCCCCTAACACAGGAATCAGCGCCCATTTCCCTGGAAAGCCGACATCTTTGTCAAACAAGCAGAACCCGCACGCGAGCAACAGCAAGCCCATCATCGACATCGTGCCGGCCAATACGCGCTTTTCCCCACCCTGCCCCTGCGGCCGAGCGGCACATGCCAGGGCACTGCCGCAAATGAGTTCCCAAAACCGCGTTTGCGGGCAATAGAAGTCCGCCGAACCATCGATCCCCGCTTGCTGGATATTCAGGTAGAACGACACGCCGGCAGCAAGTGCACTGACCGCCAGGAAGTTCCATTTGCGCTTGAATGCTATCCACAACAGCAATGGCCAGACAACGTAGAATTGCTCTTCCACTGCCAGGCTCCATAAATGGAGCAGCTGTTTGGACTCTGCCGCGGAATCGAAGTAGCTCGACTCCATGAGCAGGATGAAGTTAGACATGAACGCCGAGCCGCCAGCAATATGCTTGCCCAGCTGCTTGTACTCGTCAGGAAGCAGCACGAACCAGCCAATAACCAGGCAGGACGTGAGAATAAGTAATAGCGCGGGGAAAATGCGCCGGATCCGGCGCCGGTAGAAGTCGGTGAAACTGAAATCCCCGCTCTCCAGGCCTTTCAGGACGATGCCGGTGATCAGGAAACCCGATATGACAAAGAATACGTCAACGCCAATATAGCCGCCCTGAATCCAGTTCGGAAATGCATGGAAGGCGACCACCGCAAGTACGGCAATTGCCCTCAGGCCGTCTATGTCGCGGCGATAACCCGGGAGGGCAGTGGAAGTCTGTGCCATAGGAAGTTTCGATTGGGAAAAACGATTTTATGTTTTCCCGATCTTTCCTTCAAGCACTAACGCAAATGCCTAATGACCTGTTGCATGAACGGAAATCTTTGTCCACGCTGACGGCAGCTCCGGGCCTGCTTAGCCGGTGAGTGCGGTGTGATCTTCGCCGGGTTCGCCGGCGCGGCGGCCGCTGCCGTGCATCAGCCAGTAATGATGGAAGGCCAGGCGGATGTTGTCGCGCAGTTGCGTGTCGTCCCACGGCTTGGTGTAGAAGCGGTAGATCGCGCCGCGGTTGATCGAGTCCAGCACTGCTTCCAGGCCGGTGTAGCCTGACAGGATGATGCGGATGGTGTCTGGATACATCTCCTTGACCTTGGCCAGGAATTCGGTGCCGCTCAGGATCGGCATGCGCTGGTCGCACACGATCACCTGCACCGGGTACAGCGCCAGCAGGTCGAAGCCTTCGGCAGGCGTCACGGCAGTCAGGATGCGGTAGCCGTCGCGCCGGAACAGGCGGTGCAGCGAGGACAGCACGTTGACGTCGTCATCCACCAGCAGCAGGGTTTGTGGCGGTTCGGCTGCCACGTTCGGGTCGGGCGGCAGGCTCTTGCCCGATTCGGCCAGCGCGCCCATTTCCGGCGCTGCCAGGGGACGGCTGAAGAAGTAGCCCTGGATTTCGTCGCAGCGGTTGCGGCGCAGGTATTCAAGCTGCGGCCTGGTCTCCACGCCTTCCGCAATCACACGCAGCTTAAGGCTGTGCGCCATGCTGATGATGGCCAGTGCAATCGCCGCGTCGTTGGGATTGGTGGTGATGTCGCGCACGAAGGCGATATCGATCTTCAGCTTGTCGATCGGGAAACGCTGCAGGTAGGCCAGCGAGGAATAGCCGGTACCGAAATCGTCGATCGCCACCTTGATGCCCAGTTCCTTGAGCGCGCTCAGTACCTGGATGGTGCGCTCGGCATTCGACATCAGGGCCGTTTCCGTCAATTCCAGTTCCAGCAATTCGGGCGGCACCTGATGCCGTTCCAGCGCCTGCCGCACGTCACTCTCCAGATCGCCCTCGACGAACTGGCGGCTCGCCACGTTGACCGCTACGTGAACGCCGCCGACCGGCGTGCGCAGCCAGGTTGCGATCTGGCGGCAGGCCGCATCGATAATCCAGCTGCCGACGCGCACGATCAGGCCTGTGTCCTCCAGCACGCTGACGAATTCCGCCGGGTAAACCAGCCCATAGCCTGGCCTGTTCCAGCGCAGCAGGGCTTCCGCGCCGCTGATGCGGCCCGTGGTCAGGTTGACCTTGGGCTGGTAATGCAGCTCCAGTTCGTTGTTGTCCAGCGCGCGGCGCAGTGCCATTTCCAGGTCGAGGCGCGCCAGCACTTGCACATTCATGCCGGCAGTGAAGAAGCGATAGCCGTCGCCGCCGGCTTCCTTGGCGCGCTCCATGGCGGTGTTGGCGTATTTGACCAGTGTTTCGGGATCATTGGCGTCGTCCGGGTACATGGCGATACCGATGGAAGCCGTCAGGGTAGCCTGGTGTTCATCCAGCTCGAACGGCGAGCGCAGGGCCTCGCGCACTTCGTTCGCCACCAGCACGGCATCCTGCTGGTCGCGCGTCATGGTCAGGATCAGCGCGAATTCGTCACCGCCCAGGCGGCCCACTGTGTCGCGCAGGCGCACGCATTGCACCAGGCGGTTGGAAAATTCGTGCAGCAGGCGGTCGCCCATGGCTGCGCCCATCGAATCGTTGACCTTGCGGAAGCGATCCAGGCCGATGAACAGCACCACGATGCGCCATTCCTTGTCCTGCGCCAGCTCGATCGATTCGCCCAGGGTCTGGAAGAACAAGGTGCGGTTCGGCAGGCCGGTCAGGCGGTCGTAGTGCGCCATGTGGCGCAGGCGCTCTTCGGCCAGGCGGCGTTCGGTGATGTCGCGCGCCACGCAGATCAGGGTGCGATGCGCCGACTCGCCTTCACTTTGCAGCAGCCAGTACACTTCCACCGGCACGGCAGCGCCATCGCTGCGCAGCAGCTCGATCTCCGTCAGCTCCGGCGCCCGGTGCGGGGCGGCCAGCGCCTGGCCTGCCCGTTCCGCCTGTGCCGACAGCGTTTCGCGGTTGCCCAGGCCAAGCCGGGCAGGTTCCAGCGACAGCAATTGCGGGCGCGGATGGCCCAGCATGCGGCAGGCGCCCTCGTTGACGTCCACCAGCGCCAGTGTATTGGTGTCGATCAGGAAGATGGCATCGGCCGTGGCATCCATCGCACTGCGGAAGCGCTGCAGGTCGGCGGTACGGGCGCGCACGGTCTGTTCCAGGACTTCGTTGTAGTCGCGCGCCTGCTGGTGCAGCAGCCGCACTTCCAGCATATTGTTGATGCGCGTGAGGACCTCGACCGGGTCGAAGGGCTTGCTGACGAAATCGCGCGCGCCGGCATCGAGCGCCGGCAGCTTCTGGTCCGGCTGCGCCGTCACCACCAGCACCGGCAGGTATTCCGGCTCCAGCGGCTTGAGTGCCTCCATCACGTCGAAGCCGCTCATGCCTGGCATGTGCAGGTCGAGGATGATCAGGTCATAGCGGTTCTCTTCGTGCCAGGGCGCCACCACGCGCGGGTCGGTGGTGGAACTGACGTTCACATAGCCGCTGGTCTGCAGCAAATACTCCAGCAGCTGCACATTGACCGGCTGGTCGTCCACTATCAGGACTTTGGCGTTCAGGATATCGTCGCGGCTGATCACTTGGACGTACTCCCTTCTTCCTCCCTGCGCGCCAGGAAGGCCATGGTGCTGTTGATCGCTTCCGTAAACTCGTCGATGTTGATCGGCTTGATCAGGTAGCGGAAGAAGCCTGCCGCCAGGCCTTTTTCCACGTCGCGTGGCATGGCATTGGCAGTCAGGGCGATGACGGGGATGTGCGCGGTGCGCGGATCGGTGGCCAGCAGCTTGACGGCGTCGATGCCGTTCAGGCCGGGCAGGTTGATGTCCATCAGGATGATGTCGGGCTGGTGGGCGCGCGCCAGTTCGATGCCAAGGTGGCCGTCCGGCGCCGAGATCAGCTTCAGGTCGGGGCGGAAGCTGATGATCTCTTCCACCAGCTTGAGGTTGGCCGGATTGTCCTCCACGTACAGGATGGTAGCCGGCTCGCCCTCCGCGTGGCGGTGGTGCTGGGCCGGCCGCTCGGCGTTAGCGTCGACGCGCGACGGCGTCGGCTCGGTCGACTCGAGTTCAATCCAGAACATGCTGCCCACGCCCTGGCTGCTGGTCACGCCGATGGTGCCGCCCATCAGCTCCACCAGGCGCTTGGTGACTACCAGGCCGATGCCGGTGCCCTCCTCCGCCCCGCTCTCCTGCCCCAGGCGGTTGAAGGGCTGGAACAGTTGCTTGACCTGCTCCGGCTTGAGGCCCATGCCGGTATCCTGCACCGAGACCCGCACCAGGTTGGGACCGCTCGGGCTGCAGTCGACGACCACGGCGCCGCCATCGCGGTTGTACTTGATGGCGTTGGAAAGCAGGTTAAGCAGGATCTGCTTGAGGCGGGTGCGGTCGGCCGTGACGTTGGCCACGCAGCCGTCCGGGAACAGCAGGCGGATGCCGCGCGCACTGGCCAGCGGCGCCACCATGCCCTCGCATTCATGCAGGATTTCGTTGAGTGCCACCGGCTCGAGCGACAGCGCCACCGCACCCGATTCGATCTTGGCCAGGTCTAGGATCTCGTTAATCAGCGTAAGCAGGTGGCGCCCGGACTTCAGGATATGGTTGGCGAATTCGCGCTTCTGTACCAGCGTGGAGGGCAGCTTTTCCGAGGTCAGGATTTGCGCGAAACCGAGGATGGCGTTCAGTGGCGTGCGCAGTTCGTGGCTCATGGAAGACAGGAAGGCCGACTTGGCCTGGTTCGCGCTCTTCGCCTCCTGCATGGCCATTGCGAGCTCGCTGTTGGCCTGCTCGAGCTGCAGCGTGCGTTCATGCACGCGCTGCTCCAGCTCCTCGTTCAGGCGCATGACTTCCTGCTGCGCCTTGCTGCGCTGTTCCGCCTCGCGCGCGATTTCGCTGTTGGACGTTTCCAGTTCGCGCGTGCGGCTTTCGATCTCGCTCAGCATCTTGTTGAAAGAGTCGGCCAGTTCGGCCACTTCATCATTGCTGGTCCCCGGTGCGCGGCGCGAATAGTCGCCGGTTGCCATGACCTCGCGCGCCACATCGGCAATCGCCAGCACCGGCTGCGTCACCACCTTGTTCAGGGGCCGCATCAGCAGGTAGGCAATGCCCATCGCCAGGAAGGTGGCGATGATGGCGATCGTCACGTAATCGCCGAAGCGGCCCAGGATTTCATAGTCCGCCTGCAGGTAGACGGTACCCAGCAGCTCGCCGTTGTCGCGGATGCGGCGGAACAGCATCATCTTGCCGTCCTCGAAAGCCACGCCCTCGGCCTGCGGCGCGGCAGGCACGCTGACATCCATTCCCGGCGCCACATAGGTGGCGAACAACTGGCCGCGCGCATTGTAGATGGCGCCTGCATTGACTTTCGGCCGCAGGCGCAGCAGCGCCAGGTTTTCCTTCGCCAGGCGCGGATCGTCGAAAGTCAGCGCCGGCGCACTCATATGCCCAAGCAGCTCGGCCTGGGTGGTCATGTCGGAACTCAGGGACTGGTGGTAGGCCCGCAAGTCGTACGCGATGATGGTGCCAAGGGAAACCAGCAGCGCCACCAGCGTGACCAGCATCACCACGCCAAGCAGCTTTTGCGGCAGGGAGCGGCGGCGCGCCATCATCCCGCCACCTGCTGTACGCGAAGGGCGGCCGACAACATGCGCGCACTGATTTTCAGGCGCGCCACGGCAGCATGCTTCAGGGAGACTTCAAAGCGCAGCCTTTCGTCGGCAATGACAAAGTTGATCATGCTGCCCATGCCAAAGGTGTCGTCGCCATCGGTCACGGTCAGCACCGGCTGGCCGCGGCTGGCAGTGAGCAGTTCCTGTGCCAGCGCCTTCTCCTGCGCCGGGATGAACAATATGTGGACGCCTGCCAGGCTGTCGCCGCGCTTGATGCGCCTGACTTGCAGCGGGCGGCCGTTGGCGGTATGGCCGGCCACGGTCTGTTCCAGTTGCTCGGCCAGCAGCTCGGCGCCGGCAACGCCGATCACGATCGGCGCATCCGGGCGGGTAAAGCTGCCCTCGGGCCATTCGACGAAACCGGCAAACTTGTACAGGTAGGCGGCTTTCACCTGGCGCTCCAGGCTGGAGCCGGATTGGGCATGGGCGAACAGGGGCATCAGCGCAGCCAACAGCAGCGCCACCCAGAAAACGGGACATCTTCCTTGGAGAGTCCTCACCACCGTGCCTCGCGAACAGGGGATTTGGGGCATTCTATCGCTGAGTACCCGACAGCGGCGCAATTATTGGTTTCTCGCACCACAAAAGCCTTCCCCGGCTTGCAAGTTAGTCGTGACGCCACATTATTGCGGTGCAGCGTGGTCAAGCTGCACAGCAGCGCGCTAGAATGGACTCAAACGCTTTTGTTTGCTAAAGGAGCCACAAGTGAGTACTGATTTCAACGAACTGGCCGCCCAGGTGGGTAAGGCCCTGCAAGACAAAGGCTTGCTGTTGGCAACCGCGGAATCGTGCACCGGCGGCGGCATCTCGACCGCGATCACGGAAATCGCCGGCTCCACCGGCTGGTTCGATTGCGGCTTCGTATGCTATTCGAATGCCTCCAAGACCGAGATGCTGGAAGTGCCGGCGGCCATGATGGCGCAATTCGGTTCCGTCAGCGAAGAAGTGGCAGCCGCCATGGCGCAAGGTGCGCTCGGCTCCAGCAATGCCCATGTGGCGGTATCGGTCACCGGCATCGCCGGGCCGACCGGCGCGGTGCCGGGCAAGCCGGTCGGCACGGTCTGTTTTGGCTGGGCCAACGCCGATACCGTGCACACCGAGCGCCTGGTGTTCTCCGGCGACCGCCAGGCGGTGCGCGCGCAAACCATCGAGCACTCGCTGAAAGGCCTGCTGCGCTTTATTAATTAAGCAGGCGGCTGCGGCGCTCCGCCGCGGCAGGCTCGAACAGGGTCAGGCCGGCGATGGCGCGGCTGATCGCCACGTACAGGTAGCGCCGCTCCTCGGCGTATTCATCCCCATTGCGGGTGGCGCGCGGGAACTGGCCTTCTTCCATATAGGGCAGCAGTACCTGCTGCCATTCCCTTCCCTTTGCCGACTGCACGGTGGCCAGCGCCAGCGCCTTGCTGGCGCCACCGCGCGCCGCCGGCTTGCCGCGCGTAGCCACCTGGCGGCGGCGCAGCTCCTCGAGGAAGGCCGGCGCCCTGGCATCGCCCTGGCGCTGGGCGAAGTCCATGAAGGCGCGCAGGGTGCGCAGCACCGAGTCGGCGTGGGCGCGCTTGACGAAGGTACGGCGGGTCGCGGCCGGCAGGTCAAGACCAGTGCTGGCCAGTTCCAGCAATTGCGCAGCGCTGGCAGTTGCAGCCTGCTCCTTCATCTGCGCCAGCACGCCAGCCAGGCGCTGCTTCCAGCGGCGGGTAGCGCCGCTGTCGTAATGCTGTTCGGCGCACAGCAGGCCACTGAACATGAACTCCAGGGTTTCCGGATCGCGCACCACGGCATCTTTCTGCTGCTGGTAAGCGTCACCGGAACCGTACATGGCGTGGCTGGACTCATAGTCGCGGCGGTCGCCCGAGACGGCGAAATAGGTTTGCAGGCCGTCGACCATCAGTTCGCAGCTTTCCTTGTCCGCCTTCAGCGTGCTGTAGTCGCCACTGGCCACGTGAAGGAGGGCGCGCAGTGCCATGATTTCAGGGCGCTTGAGGTAGGAAGCGAAACCATCGCAGTTGTAGGGCAGGCCAGCGTCCAGCAGGGCATTTTCGATTTCCACGCTCTGGTCGACTTCGCGCAGGATGATGGCCAGGTCGGGTCCCAGCGCCAACTCCTTCGCCTTGGCAACGACAGCACGCGCGCAGGCTTGAGCGTCGGCGTGATCGTATTCGACGTGACGCAATTCCGAGTAGGTGTCCGGATGCGATTCAAAGCCGCATTTCGGCAAGGCGCGTTCCAGCAGCTTTTTCAGCGACACCCCGCAGCGGCGCGACTGCGACAGCGGCAGGCGCTCCGCATTCGGGAAGGCCAGCTCGAAACCGCCGCCCGAGAAGCGCGGGTCGGCGCCGCGCTCGGCGTTAATGACCTGGTGGCGGTCGCCCACCACCACCAGCCGCGCGTTGCGACGGAACAGTTGCAGCAGTTCGAATTCGGCGGCGTTCACGTCGTGCCATTCGTCGACAAGCAGCAGGTTCGCCTGCGGCATATCATGCACCGCCTCCGGGAAACGGCGCAGGATGGATACCAGGTCGGTCGCGTAATCGACCGGCGCCTGCCACAGGATATGGCCGGCCTGCGGCTGGCGGCGGCGCTCGAATTCATGGAAGATTTCAACGATCTCGCGGTCTTCCAGCTGGAACTCGTTGCACAACTCGTCGAAGGTGAAATCGTCAAAGACTTCATCTTCAAAGCGCAGCGTGGCCAAGGTTGCCTTCATCTGCGCCAGCAACTGCAGCATCATTTCCACGCGCTGGGTGCTGCGCTCGAAGTCGAAATCGAATTCCGTGTATCGGCCCTCATGGCGCTGCCAGACCGTGTTGGCGGCGGCCACCAGCATGGGGCGCATCTGCTCCAGGCTGGACCAGCGCTCCGGCAGGTCCAGCCAGTTGCCGTGTTCCGCGATGCGTGTAAGCTGTGAGCGGGCCAGCGCTTCCACCGTCAGCACCTGCACTTTACGGTCCGGACATTCCAGCGCCAGCTTTTCGTAGAAACGCTGGCGGGCGCCTTCCGAAAAGCACAGGCCCAGCACCACGCCCGGTTCCTGTGCCGCCAGCATGGCCAGCGTGGTAGTCTTGCCTGTCCCGGCGCGCGCCTCGATCATCAAGGTCTGGGCGCGGGACTTCAGGATCGCCTCCTGCTCGCTGGATGGTGAAACTCGCATGCCTGTCCGATTGGTGCCAATGAAAACACGCATTCTACCTTGGCTGGCTGCCGCAGCCGTCCTCGCCGCCCCGGCCACCGGGCACGCAGCACGGCCGCTGACTGTGTACGCCGCCGGCGACATCGCCGACTGCCGCTACAACCGCGCTCCCGACTCCGGCGCAGCGGGAACCGCCGCCCTCATCGCCAAAGGCGACCCGGACGCCCTGATCCTCACCCTGGGCGACCATACCTATCCGAACGGCGCGCCCGCCGAATTCAGCGACTGCTACGCCCCCACCTGGGGCCAGTTCAAAGCGCGCACCCGTCCCACGCCAGGCAACCACGAGTACACCAGCGGCAAAGCCACCGGCTATTTCAACTACTTCGGCGAACTGGCCGGCCCGCCCGGCCGCGGCTATTACAGTTTCGACAAGGGCGGGTGGCACTTCATCTCCCTGAACAGCGACCTGAAAAGCGCCGACCACCAGCGCCAGCTCCTGTGGCTCAAAGACGACCTGGCCGCCAGCAAGGCGCGCTGCACCCTCGCCTACTGGCACGCGCCCATGTATAGTTCTGGCGGGCACACCCCGAGCAAGAAGATGCAGGACGTCTGGCGCGCACTGTACGCAGCCGGCGTCGAGCTGGTGTTGTCCGGGCATGACCACGACTACGAGCGCCTGGCGCCAATGGACGCGGACGGGCGGGCCGATGCCGCGCGCGGCGTGCGCCAGTTCGTGGCCGGCACCGGCGGAGCCATGCTCACGCCCTACCTCTGGCTGAATAACCAGAGCGAAGCGCGTTCCAACTGGCGCACCGGTGTGCTGAAATTGGTTTTGAAGGAAAACAGCTACGAATGGGAGTTCCTGCCGGTCCAACCGAAGACGGCGCCGGAGCACCCGCAGCAGGAGGCCCGTGACAGCGGCACGGCCAACTGCCACTGACAACAGGAGCATCAATGCAAAACACGGTTCACTTCGTCCTGCAGGGCAAAGGCGGCATCGGCAAGACATACGTCTCGACCATCCTCGCGCAATGGCTGAAGACCAAGAGCGAGACCCCGCTGCGCTGCTACGACACCGACCAGGAAAACACCACCTTCTCGCGCTACAAGGCGCTGGACGTGAAGCACGTGCCGGTGATGACCGAATCGCGCACCATTGACCCCAAGCGCTTCGACGCGCTGATGATCGACATCCTGGAAGAAGACGGCAACTGCGTGATCGACAACGGCGCCAACACCTTCTCGCCGCTGATGGCCTACCTGATTGAGAACGACTGTTTCAACCTGCTGGAAGAATCGGGCCGCAAGGTGTACATCCACACCATCGTGGGCGGCGGCGATACGCTGCACGATACAGCGATGGGTTTCGTGACGACGGCCAAGTCGACCCAGGTGCCGCTGGTACTGTGGGAGAACGAGCATTTCGGGCTGTTGCAATCGGCATCAGGGAAATCCTTCCTCGAATCGCAGACCTACGCCGACAACTCGCAGCGCGTGCGCGGCCGCGTGGTGCTGAGCGCGCGCAACGCCGACACCTTCGGCGCCGACGTGAAAAAGATGAACACTGGCCGCCTGACGGTGGACGAGGTGAAGGCCAGCGACAAATTCAACGTGATGGAAAAGCAGCGCATCAAGGTCGTATTCCGCGACCTGTTCGAACAACTCGACCTGGTGAACTGGTAAATGGCCCTCGACCCGCAGAAACTTCGCCTGCACGTATTCGAAAAGACCGGCATCAAAGTCGATGTCGACGACCCGATCTTCGCGCTGGTAGCGCTGAATGAAGCGGTGCTGGAAGAAGCGGTCGAACGCCACCTGGCGCGGCTGGACGGCGCGCACGCCCCGGCAGGTGGGACGGCAACTGCGACCGGCCCCGCCTACGTCCCGCCGCCCGGCGCCCGCCCCATCCCCACCTCGCACGAACCGTTCTCACGGCGCGAACTGCGCCTGCTGGCTGCAGCGGCCGGCATCGCGGTGCTGACTGCTGCCCTGGTACTGATCGGCCAGGCCATCTTCAGCAAGCCGGCCGGCATCCCGCCCGCCAAGCTCGAGCGCGCCCTGCAGACCTTAGACGCCAAAACCCGCGCAGCGTTCGAAGCCGAACTCGCGAAATAGAGTCAAAAATTCGGGGTCAGGTCTGTCATTTGGACAGCTAGCGCTACCTCTTGAGCTATCTCAATACGCGAATTCGACCAAATTTGCGTATTGAGGCAGATCAAAGGAAGGCTCTGTGTGTCCAAATGACAGACCTGACCCCGAATTTCTGACCCCGAATTTCGACTTTCATGCTAACATGTGAATACCTATTCATTTGTTTGCTATGGCTATCTATTCTGACAACGATGCTTCCGTGGCGGAGCTGGCGGACCTGTTCCATTTGCTGGGGGATGCGACCCGGCTGCGTATCGTGCTGGCTTGCCTGGAGCAGCCGATCGCGGTTAGCGATATCGCGGGCTCGCTGCAACTGAGCTCGTCGCTGGTCAGCCACCACCTGCGCCTGTTGCGCGCGGCCCGTATCGTCAAGTCGGAGCGCCAGGGCAAGCAAGTTTTCTATTCCACCGCCGATGCCCATATCAGCGGTGTCTTGCGCGATATGCTGGAACACATCGCCGAACCATCCAACGGTAACGAACAATGAGCGCCCATCACCACCATGGACATGGCCACGACCACGGCCATCATCACCACCATCACGAAGTAGGCCACGGCCGCGCCTTCGCCATCGCAATTGCGCTCAATGCCGCCTTCGTCGCCATTGAGTTCTTCTACGGCTTCCTGGCCAATTCCACAGCCCTGATGGCCGACGCCGGGCATAACCTGTCGGATGTACTGAGCCTGATCCTGGCCTGGGGCGCGGCTATTCTGGCCAAGCGCGAGCCGTCCGGCCGCTACACCTATGGCCTGCGCAGCAGCTCCATCCTCGCGGCGCTGTTCAATGGCATGCTTCTGATGGCGGCTACCGGCGCCATCGCTTGGGGCGCCTTCCAGCGCTTGATGGAACCTACGCCGGTGGCGGGTTTGACCGTGTCCGTGGTGGCTGGCATCGGCATTGCCGTCAACGGCATTTCGGCCTGGCTCTTCATGAAGGGCAGCAAGGATGACCTGAACATCCGCGGCGCTTACCTGCACCTGGCGGCCGATGCTGCCATCTCGCTGGGCGTGCTGATCGCGGGCCTGGTGGTCATGTACACCGGCTGGGCATGGATCGATCCTGCCGTTTCGCTGGTGATCGTGGTGCTGATCATGAAGAGCACCTGGTCGCTGCTGCGCGAAGCGCTGGACATGACGCTGGGCGCAGTGCCGGGCAATGTGGATGCGGGCGAAGTGGAGAAGTTCCTGCTGGCCAGCCCTGGCGTGACCGGCGTGCATGACCTGCATATCTGGTCGATGAGCACGACCGACGTGGCGCTGACTTGCCACCTTGTCATGCCAGGCGGTTATCCGGGCGATACAGCCATTGACGACATTGCACGCCAGTTGAAGGAACAGTTCGGCATCCATCACACCACCCTGCAAACCGAGCAGGGCACCACCCAGCATGAGTGCTGCCTGCAAGGCCAGGGCCACGCAGACGAGCACGACCATGACCATGACCACGATCACGATCACGGCCATGATCATCACCATGGCCATGCCCATTAAGACTCAAGCCCAAAGCCTGACCAAGAACCCGGACAACCCCTTTCCTGCCCGTCCAACCCTTAGGACGAAAAATTTGCCTACCGGCATCATTAATATGCCGGCAGGCTTATAAATCAAACACTTACCAGTCTCCTGCCCGCTAATTCACAGCGGGCACGCGGATTGCTGTTGAGCCTGGACCCCGCCGCATGCGGGGGCCTACACAACGGAGACTGGAATGCAAAAGAAGCGCCCCCTCACCCTTTACATCCTTTTCGCGATGCTGCTGGGCATCGCCGTCGGTTATGCCTGTCACACGGTATTCCCTGACAAGAAACTCACCGCCGATATTTCGGCCCACATCTCGCTGGTCACCGACATCTTCCTGCGCCTGATCAAGATGATCATTGCGCTGCTGGTGTTCTCGACCCTGACCGTCGGAATCGCCAACCTGAGCGACGGCAAGGCTGCCGGCCGTATTGGCGCCAAGGCGTTCGCGTGGTTTATCGTCGCCTCGCTGGTTTCGCTGGCCCTGGGCATGCTGCTGTCGAACCTGATGCAGCTCGGTACCAACCTGGGCCTGCCGCTGCCTGCCATCGATGCCAGCACCGGCCTGAAAACTTCTGCCTTTACGCTGAAGGACTTCATCACCCACGTGGTGCCGAAGTCGCCGATCGAGGCGATGGCCAATAACGAGATCCTGCAAGTGCTGGTGTTCTCGATCTTCTTCGGCACGGCGCTGGGTGCGCTGGGCGAATCCGGCAAGCGCTTGCTGGACGTGGTCGACGAGCTGGCGCAAGTCATGCTGCGTATTACCGGCGCCATCATGAACATGGCGCCGCTGGCGGTGTTTGCCGCCATGGCTTCGGTGGTCACGACCAACGGCCTGGGCATCCTGGCGACTTTCGCCAAATTCATGGGCGGCTTCTATCTTGGCCTGTTCTGCCTGTGGGCGCTGCTGATCGGCGCCGGCTTCGCTGTGCTGGGTCCGCGCGTGCTGCGCCTGGTGGGCCTGATCCGCGAACCGTTCCTGCTGGCCTTCTCTACTGCCAGCTCGGAAGCGGCTTACCCGAAACTGCTGATCGCGCTGGACAAGTTCGGCGTGCAGCGCCGCATCTCCAGCTTCGTGCTGCCTATGGGCTATTCCTTCAACCTGGATGGCTCGATGATGTACTGCACCTTCGCCGTGCTGTTCATCGCCCAGGCCTACGGCATCGACCTGTCGCTCGGCACCCAGATCACCATGCTGCTGCTGTTGATGCTGACGTCCAAAGGCATGGCCGGCGTGCCGCGCGCTTCGCTGGTGGTGATCGCCGCCACCCTGACCCAGTTCCACATTCCGGAAGCCGGCCTGCTCTTGCTGATGGGCGTTGACCAGTTCCTCGACATGGGCCGCTCGGCAACCAATGCCGTCGGCAACGCCATCGCCACCGCCGTCGTGGCGAAGTGGGAAGGCGCGCTCGGCGAAGAAGAACAGGCGGATGAGCACAGCTACATCCGCGCCGCATAACAACAACGACCTCAGGAGAAACCCCCATGAAATACACCGTCACTACCTTGCTGGCCCTCGCTTGCTGCAGCGCGTACGCGCAATCTTCCGTGAAAGTCTATGGCGTGGCCGATGCGGGCATCGTGCTCGAACGCGGCGCCCCCGGCGGCAACACCACCAATGTGAGCAGCGGCATCGCTTCCGGTTCGCGCATTGGCTTCAAGGGCACGGAAGACCTGGGCAACGGCCTGTCGGCCGGCTTCGTCGTCGAGAGCGGTTTCGCGATGGATACCGGCGCTTCCGGCCAGGGCGGCCTGACCTTCGGCCGCCAGTCCTTTGTCTCGCTCAGCAGCCCGCTGGGTACCATCAGTGCCGGCCGCCAGTACTCGCCTTATTACAAGGCCCTGCGCGACATCGCCGACCCATTCGAAGATGGTCTGGCGGGCCAGGCTCCCAACCTGATGGTGCCGAATCGCCGCATGGACAACTCGCTGCGCTATGCTTCGCCGAAACTGGCTGGCTTCTCGACCGAGCTGGTATACGGCGCGGGCGAAGTGGCAGGCGATAGTACCCGCAAGCGTGCGCTGAGCGGCGCACTGAATTACGACGAAGGTCCGTTGGCGCTGTCGGTATCGCACTTCCGCCGCGAAAGCGCCAGCGCCGGCCTGCACGCGCACAACACGCTGCTGGCGGCGCGCTACAAGCTGGGCGACTACCAGCTGCACGCCGGCTATGCCTTCAACCGCGGCATGGGTACTGTCGGCGGTGGCGGCAGCAGCACGCTGGGAAATGGCTCGACCAGCACTGGCGGCACCGTGACCAGCGCGACCAGCGTCATCACCAGCGGCACGATCGGTGTTCCCGGTGCCTCCAGCCGCGACGTGGTGCTGGGCCTGTGCGCTACCTTCGGGCCGCACAGCTTTGCCGGTTCGGTAGTGGAGCACATGGACCGCAGCCCGGCCAACCAGGATGCGCGCCAGTATGGCATCGCTTACCTGTACTCCTTGTCCAAGCGCACCGACCTGTACGCCGCTTACGCCCGCATCAACGGCAAGAACGGCGCGCCCTTCACGGTGGGCAATGCGACCGACGACGGCAAGGGCACCCGCGCTTTTAACCTGGGGTTGCGCCACCAACTGTAACGAGGTTTGCTATAGTTGGCTGTTATGCCAGTTCAGCCAGACAACGCCGTAAGCTCCCAGGCGCAGCCGCGCCCGACCCAACACGTCCGTACTTTGTGGGGGCTGGTGCTGCTGGCCGGCCTGGCCCTGCCCTACCTGGCCTACTGGTGGGCCGACAGCGCCACCACCGAGCGCCTGCGTGAAGCGGGCGCACAACGCCTGGAGGTGTACGCAACCAGCCTGGAAAACCTGCTCGACAAGTACGACCTGGTGCCGCGCATGCTGGAGCTGGACAAAGACGTGGTCCGGCTGCTGGAGAATCCGGGGGACGAGGATGCGCGCAACAGCGTCAACGAGTACCTGGAAGGCTTGAACAAGAAGGCGGAATCCAGCAATATCTACGTCGTCAACCTGCAGGGCCGTACCCAGGCCGCCAGCAACTGGCGCCAGAAGGACAGCTTCATCGGCGACGACGTCAACTTCCGCCCCTATATCCGCAATGCCCTGCGCGGCCGCCCCGGCGGCTTTTACGGCGTGGGCACGACCAGCCTTGAGCCGGGCTACTTCTACGCGCACGGCATTTACAAGGATGGCCGCATGCTGGGCGTGGCGGCGATCAAAGTCAGTATCGAGAACCAGCAGCGCAGCTGGACGCAAGGCAGCGACAAGGTGGCGCTGGTGGACCCGAATGGCGTGATCTTCCTCAGTTCGAACCCGGAATGGAAATTCAAAGCCCTGAAGCCGCTATCGGACAGCGTACGCGCAGAGCTGGCGCAAACCCGCCAGTATTTCGGGCAAGAGCTGCCTGCACTGACACTGAAGCATGACGAAGCGCTGGCCAACGGCAACCGCCTGCTGGTCATCCGCGACAGCAATGCACCCGGCGCCGCGACCACGCCGCTGATGCTGGCGCAAACACGTTCCCTGTCGCCACGCGACTGGACCTTCATCTACCTGTCCGACTTGAACGCGGCGCGCGGCAATGCCAGCGTGGCCTTCCTGTTTGCCCTGCTGGCATATGGCTTCCTGGTGCTGTCCTTCCTGTACTGGCGCCAGCGCATGCGTTCCAAGGAGGACCTGGAGCGCATGGTGGCCGAGCGAACCGCCAGCCTGGCGCGCATCACGCAGGACTTGAGCAAGGAAGTCGAGGTGCGGCGCCATGCAGAACAACAATTGCAGATCACGCAGAATGAGCTGTTCCAGGCGGGTAAGCTGGCCGTGCTGGGGCAGATGTCGGCCAGCATCACCCACGAATTGAACCAGCCGCTGACGGCGCTACGCACCATGTCCGATAATGCCGTGCTGCTGTTCGAGCGCGGCCGCATGGACGACGTGCGCAACAACCTGAAGACCATCTCGCAGGTGGTGGCGCGCATGGGCACCATCACCGGCAAGCTGAAAGGCTTTGCCCGCAAATCGAATGCGGAACTGGGTCCGGTGTCGATCCACACCTCGATTTCGAATGCGCTGGTGCTGGTTGAACGCCGTATCCAGCTCGACAAGGTAAGCTTCCAGTTGCGCATCGACCAGGCCGATATCTACGCGCTATGCGACAGCAACCGGCTGGAGCAGGTCCTGCTCAACCTGATGACCAATGCACTCGATTCCATGGCCGGCTGCGCGGTGCGCGAGCTGGTGCTGGAGGTGAGCAGCAAGCCGGGGCGGGTGCTGATCCGGGTGGCCGACAGCGGCCCTGGCCTCAGCGAAGAAGCGCGTACGCGCTTGTTCGAACCGTTCTACACTTCCAAGCCGCAAGGGGAAGGCCTGGGGCTCGGACTCGCGATTTCAGAACAGATCATCCGCGATTTTGGCGGTAGCTTGAGAGCGGAACAGGCCAGTGCCGGGGCCTGCTTCGTGATTGAATTAAAAGCGGCGCAGGAGACATGATGGACAATATACAAGTGCTGCTGGTTGAAGACGACCCGACCGTGCGGGCCGGCAGCGAGCAAGCGCTGGAGCTGGCCGATTTCACGGTCAGCAGCTTCGAAAGCGCCGAACCAGTAGCCAAGCTGCTGCAGGCGAACAGCGCGGCCGTGCTGGTGAGCGACGTGCGCCTGCCAGGCATGAGCGGGCTCGAACTTCTGGAAGCTGTGCGCGCCATCGATCCGGAACTGCCGGTGATCCTGGTCACCGGCCACGGCGATATCGCGATGGCGGTGCAGGCCATGCACGATGGCGCCTACGACTTCCTCGAAAAGCCCTACTCTTCGGAACAGCTGGCCGACGTGGTGCGCCGCGCTACCGACAAACGCCGCCTGCAACTGGAAGTGCGTGCGCTGCGCCAGAAACTGGAACACAGCGAGGGCATCGAAGCCTGCCTGCTGGGCAACACACCCGCCATTCAGGCTTTGCGCAGGGTCATCCTGGATGTGGCAAGCCAGCCGGCCGACGTCCTGATCTACGGTGAAACCGGCACCGGCAAGGAACTGGTGGCGCGCTGCCTGCACCAGTTCAGCGAGCGCAGCAAGCACCACTATGTGCCGGTCAACTGCGGCGCCATCCCGGAAACCATTTTCGAAAGTGAACTGTTCGGGCACGAACAAGGCGCCTTCACCGGCGCAGCCAAGCGCCAGGTGGGCAAGATAGAACATGCCGACCGCGGCACGCTGTTCCTGGACGAGATTGAAAGCCTGCCGCTGGCAATGCAGGTCAAGCTGCTGCGCGTGCTGCAGGAGCGCTCGATCCAGCGCCTGGGCTCGAACGCCCCGGTGCCGCTGGACATACGCGTGATTGCCGCCTCAAAGGAAGACCTGAAGGATTTCTCCGACCAGGGCAAGTTCCGCAGCGACCTGTATTACCGCCTGAACCTGATCGTGCTGCACATCCCCCCGCTGCGCGAGCGGCGCGAAGACATCCCGCTGCTGTTCGAGCATTTCATGCTGGATGCGGCTGCGCGCTACAAGCGCCCTTGTCCGGTGGTGCCGGCAGCGCAAATGCAGCAGCTGATGGCGCAGGACTGGCCTGGCAATGTGCGCGAGTTGCGCAATGCGGCCGACCGTTTCGTGCTGGGCCTGTCGGCCTCGACAGAGAGTGCGGCGCCGGCAACGCTGGCGGACCAGGTCGGCGCCTTCGAGCGCATGCTGATCGAACAGGCGCTGCGCGCGGCCGGCGGCAACGTCGCCACCGCCTGTACCGCGCTGAGCCTGCCGAAGCAGACCATGTACCACAAGATGCAGAAGTACGGCCTGGCGGCCGAAGACTACCGCTGACTTATTTGACGTCCATCAGTTCGACGTCGAAGATCAGGGCCGAGTTGGCTGGAATGCCTGGCATCGAGCGCGAGCCGTAGGCCAGTTCCGCCGGGATGATCAGGGTGCGCTTGCCGCCCACTTTCATGCCGACGATGCCCTGGTCCCAGCCCTTGATCACTTTGCCGGTGCCCAGCTTGAAGTCCAGCGGTTCGCCGCGCGGGATCGAGCTGTCGAACTGGCGGCCGCGCTGGTTCTTGGCCAGCGGGCGGTACAGCCAGCCGGTGTAGTGCATGAAGACAGTGTTGCCGACATTCGCTTCGGCGCCCTTGCCGATCTTGTGGTCGGTGATGATCAGTTGCTCGGCGGCTGGACCTGGCTGCGCCGAACCAGGCACGACCGGGCCCTGCTGGGCCGACGCTGCGGCTTCGGCTTGCGCCACTGGCGCGGCTGGCTGCGCCTGGGCAGGTTCTTGGGTAGGCTGCTGTGCCTGCGCCAGGCCGGCGGCGCACAGGAATGCAAACAGGATCGAAGTGCGTTTCATGTATATTCGTTAAGTGGTTTTAAAGCGGCTGCCATGATAGCAAAACAAGATATGCACAAGCTGTTTTTTGCGCTCTGGCCGGACGATGCGGCTCGGCAGGCATTGCTGCGGCTGCAAACACCGGTACGCGGGCGGCTGATTCCGCCAGAGAGATTGCATCTCACCATGGCGTTTCTTGGCCAGCAGCCGGCTGAGGCATTGCCTGTTTTGCTCGACATCCTGCAAGCAACGCACGTGCCGCCGTTGCAGTTGACGGTGGATTGTTATGGCTACTTCAAGCGGCCGCGTATTGCCTGGGCGGGGATGAGCGTGGTGCCTGCTGGGTTGCTGGCGGCGCAGGCGGAGTTGATGGCGCGGCTGGAGGCGGCTGGCTTCAATGCGGCGACGCATGGGGAATTCAAGCCGCATATTACGCTGGCGCGGGAGGCGAAAGAGGCGCCCGCCGGGTTCAGTGCTGAGCCGGTGGTGTGGGATGTCCGGAGACTTGCGCTGGTGGAGTCGATGGCGGATGGGCGCTACTTGCCTCTCGCCGAAAACCGGTAAACCAGTGTCAGACACAAGTGTCTGACACTTGCCTGCGGCCGCCGCGTATCAGTGTCAGGCACTCGTGCCTGACACTGGGTTACCGGTTTCAGCCTGCTCAGCCAGTTTCCGCAACAAATGCCCCGCCGCCACCATGCCAAACGTGGCCGTCACCACCATCGCCGATCCAAAACCCGCGCAGTTGATGCCAGTGAGCCCCGGCTTGGCCGCAGCCTTCTCATCACCATCAACGGTGCAAGCCTCACCCGATTCAGGAAACTTGAGCGGCTCCATCGAAAACACCGCATCCACCCCCAGCTTATTCTTCGAGTTCGGCGGATAGTTGTACTGGCTTCGCAAACGACGCCGCACCTTCTTCAGCAAGGGCTCCTGCTCAGTCTTGGACAAATCACGCACCTCGATGCGCGTCGGGTCCGTCTGCCCGCCCGCGCTGCCAATCACAATCAGCGGAATCTGCTTGCTGCGGCAATAGTGGATCAGCGCCGTCTTCGACTGTGCCGAATCGATCGCATCCACCACGTAATCGAAGTGATGGGCGCCTACCATCTCATCTAGGTTATCCGGCGTGATGAAATCCTCCACCTGCACCACTTCGCAGAATGGATTGATCTGGGCAATGCGCTCCGCCAGCGCACTGATCTTGGCCATGCCGATGGTGCCGGACAAGGCCTGGATCTGGCGGTTGATATTCGACTCGGCCACGTTGTCGAGGTCAATCAGGGTCAGCTTGCCGATCGCCGAGCGCGCCAGCGCTTCCACAATCCACGAACCGACACCGCCCACGCCGATCACGCAGACATGTGCTCCACGGAAACGTGCGAGGGCTTTTTCGCCGTACAGGCGGGCAATGCCGCCAAAACGGCGGTCAAAATCGATATCTTCCAGAACTGGATCAACTATTTGCGGGGAATTCATCCCGTCATTTTACCGGACCCGGGCTACAATGTTTTCTCTTGCCAAGTACACCAGACCCGCACCATGAGTAATTCATTGATCGATACCGCCCCCGGTTATGACCAGCCGATCGCCGTCCTGAAACACTGCCACGACAAGATCCGCAAGCAATTGCAAACCTTGCAAAACCTGCTGGGCCACCTGCCGCAGCACGGCGCCGACGCCGCTGCCCAGCAAGCCGCGCAAGCCGTGCAGAAGTATTTCAACAAGGCCGCCCATCTGCACCACGCCGATGAGGAAATCGACCTGTTCCCGCTGCTGACCGCTGCGGCGCAAGGCGAGGACTCGGCGCTGCTGGCCAGGCTGGGCCCGCAGATCCTCGCGCAGCACAAGCAGATGGATCTCGACTGGGATATACTCAATTCGCAACTTGATAAGATTGCC
Source organism: Pseudoduganella sp. (assembly GCA_039593775.1). GTDB lineage: Bacteria > Pseudomonadota > Gammaproteobacteria > Burkholderiales > Burkholderiaceae_D > Rugamonas. The sequence continues at coordinate 7,756 of JBCNOP010000011.1, read as the reverse complement.
AACGGTTCCAGCGCAGCGCTGAATGCTGCCGACGTCGAGCGCTTCGTGCAAGCGTATACCTCGCACATGGAAACCGAAGAGGCGCACATCGCGCCCATGGCCAAACGGATACTCAGTTCCGCCCAGATGACCATCCTGGGCGAGGCCATGCAGCAGCGCCGCGGCATCCTGCCGGCGGCCATCGCCGGCGGAATCGCGCTGGCGGACCTGCGCATGGATTATGGCCGCGCCAGCCTGTCGGAAGCCGACACCCTGGACGACCCGATTGCGCAGTTTGCCAAGTGGTTCAATGAAGCCATGAAGGCGCAGGTGAACGAGCCCAACGCGATGAGCGTTGCCACGGTCGGCAGTAACGGCCGCCCGAGTTCGCGTATCGTGCTGATCAAGCAGTACGACGAGCGCGGCTTCACCTGGTACACCAACTACGAGAGCCAAAAAGGCCAGCAACTTGCGGAAAATCCGCACGCGGCAATCCTGTTCTTCTGGCCCGAGCTCGAGCGCCAGGTCAGGATCGAAGGCCGCGTCGAGAAAACTTCCGCCGAAGAGAGCGACAAATATTTCTACAGCCGCCCGGTGAAGAGCCAGTTGGCGGCGATTGCTTCGCAACAAAGCCGGCCGATCGGCAGCCGCGAAGCGATGGAAGAGAATTATGCCGCCGCCGAGGCGGGCAGCGGCGACAAGCCGCAACGGCCTGCGCACTGGGGCGGTTACCGCCTGGTGCCGGACCGCGTAGAGTTCTGGCAAGGGCGCGCCTCGCGTTTCCACGACAGGATAGTCTATAACTTGCAGGACGGTAGCTGGAAAAAGGAACGCATCCAGCCCTGATCCGTCCTCTCACAGGGAAGGGGCAGGCGCATGTTTGTGCAAAACCGCATCAATAGCTGGGTCAGCAGCATTGCCCCGCAAGTCGCCCTGCCCCTGAGGATAGAGCTGTGGAATGGCCGCAGCTTCGACTTCTCGCAAGAAGCGCCGCGCGTGACGATCCGCGTTCCCAGCCCAGCCGCGGCGCGCTACCTGCTCAAGCCTTCGCTCTCCAGCCTGGGAACTGCCTACGTCGAAGGCGCCATCGAGGTGACCGGACGGGCAGTCGACATGATCAAGGTCGTCAACGCCCTGGCCCGCAGTTCGCTGAAGGACACCGGCAGCCTGGCCCGCATCGCGCGCAGCTTCCACCACAACCGCAAGGGCGATGCGGAAGCGATCCGCTACCACTATGATGTCTCCAACGAGTTCTACCAGCAGTTCCTCGACCCGAACATGGTGTATTCCTGCGCCTACTTCGAAAATGGCGATGAGGACCTGGCTACCGCACAAATCAAGAAGATCGACCACATCCTGGCCAAGATCCAGCTCAAGCCCGGGCACACGCTGCTCGATATCGGCTGCGGCTGGGGCGCGCTGGTGATTCGCGCCGCGCAGAAGTATGGCGCACGTTGCGTCGGCATCACACTGAGCGAAAACCAGCATGCGCTGGCGCAGGAGCGCGTACGCGCTGCCGGGCTGTCGGACCTGGTCGAGATCCGCTTGCAGGATTACCGCGACGTGCGCGGCACATTCGACCGCATCACCAGTGTCGGCATGTTCGAGCACGTGGGCGTGAGACATCTTGTGGAATACTTCGGAATTATCAACAGGCTGCTAGCCGACGATGGCTTTGTGATGAACCATGGGATTACGTCAACCGACCCGGATAACGGCGAAACGCCGTATGGCGGAGGCGAGTTCATTGAGAAGTATGTCTTCCCACATGGCGAACTGGCCCACATAGGGCAAGTGCTGCGAGCCATGCAGGAGGGCCAGCTTGAAGCCTACGACGTGGAGAACTTGCGCCGCCATTACGCCCGCACCTGCGCCATCTGGACCGAGAATTTTGAAGACCACGAAGACAAGGTGCGAGAACTGGCGGGCGACAAGCGCTTCCGCATCTGGCACGTCTACCTCGCCGGTTGCGCCTACGCCTTCGACCAGGACTGGATCAGCCTTTACCAGATCGTCTGCGGCAAGGCCGGACGCCATCCCTCTGCCCTGCCCTGGTCACGCGGCTACATGTATGCGAAAAACTGAACACTTTGAAGGCGGCTGCCTGTGTGGCGCCGTTCGCTACCGCGCCACGACACAACCGCTGCGTGGCGTCATCTGCCACTGCGAAATGTGCCGCAAACACTCCGGTGCACCTGCGCTGGCATTTGTCCACTTCGCAAAAGCATCCTTCACATGGCTACGCGCGGAACCAGCCTGGTATCGCTCGTCCCCTTTCGCGGAGCGCGGCTTCTGCCCGATCTGCGGCAGCACCCTCGGCATGCGCGAAGAAGTCCTCGCTGATCGCGTGCAGGTGTGTGCCGGCAGCCTGGATGAACCAGGCCGCGTCGAAATCCAGGATCACGTCTGGACCAGGTCGCAGGTGCATTGGTTCGACATCCAGGATGACTTGCCACGCTTTGCCGAGAGCAGTTCGGCAGTGCCATCCAAAGCGAACGATTCATAGCGTTTACACTATCGATTTCATAACAACAATCAATTAGATCAATCACAACCCTTGCTTTAGCCTAAGGTTTCCCCGACAACAACAAGGAGAAACCGTGATGAGCAATCGCAAACTCGCCGTGCTGGCCATGCTGGCAGGCCTTCTTCCCCTCTTCGAACCGCAGCTTGCCTACGCTGCCGACAAGGTAGCCGGCGGGCAGAACTGGTGGCCCGAGAAACTGGACCTCCAACCCCTGCGCCAGCATTCAGCTGAATCCAATCCCTACGGCGCCAACTTCAACTACGCCAAAGAATTCCAAAGCCTCGACCTGAAGGCAGTCAAGAAAGACATCAACGCCATCCTCACCAGCTCCCAGCCCTGGTGGCCTGCAGACTACGGCAACTACGGTCCCTTCTTCATCCGCATGGCCTGGCATAGCGCAGGCACCTACCGCGTGGGAGATGGCCGCGGCGGTGCAGCCAGCGGGCAGCAGCGCTTCGAACCATTGAATAGCTGGCCAGATAATGTGAGCCTCGACAAGGCGCGCCGCCTGTTGTGGCCCGTCAAACAGAAATACGGCCGCAAGATCTCCTGGGCCGACCTGATGGTCCTGGCTGGCAACGTGGCGATGGAAAACATGGGCTTCAAGACCATCGGCTTTGCCGGCGGACGCACCGATGCCTGGGAGGCCGACAAAGTATTCTGGGGCGCCGAAAACAAATGGCTGGGCGCCGACCGCTTCAGTGGCAAGCGTGAACTGAAAGGCGCGCTGGCAGCGACGCAAATGGGCCTGATCTATGTGAATCCCGAAGGCCCGGAAGGAAAGCCGGATCCGATCGCCGCCGCTGCCGATATCCGCCAGGCCTTCGGCCGCATGGCCATGGACGACGAAGAGATCGTCGCCCTGATCGCTGGCGGCCACACCTTCGGCAAGGCCCACGGTGCGCACAAGCCTGACGACTGCGTGGGTGCAGATCCCGCCGGCGCCGCGCTGGAACAGCAAGGGCTGGGCTGGCAGAACAAATGCGGCAAGGGCAATGCAGAGGACTCGGTGACCAGCGGCCTGGAAGGCTCCTGGACTTCGAACCCGATCGCGTTCACGACGCAATACCTGGACAACCTGTTCGCCTTCGACTGGGTACAGAGCAAGAGCCCAGCCGGCGCAACGCAGTGGGTGCCCAGCACGCCGGACGCAGCTAACCTGACGCCGGATGCGCATGTCTCAGGCAAGCGCCATGCCCCGATCATGTTCACGACCGACCTGTCGTTGAAGGAAGATCCCGAGTTCAACAAGATCGCCAAACGCTTCCAGCAGGATCCCAAGGTGTTTGCCGATGCCTTCGCCCGCGCATGGTTCAAGCTGACCCACCGCGATATGGGACCAAGCGCCCGCTACATCGGCGCCGACGTGCCAAAGCAATCGTTCCTGTGGCAAGACCCGATTCCCGCACCAAGCTACGCGGCCATCACCAGCCAGGATGCGGCGCAACTGAAACAGAAAATCCTGGCCTCTGGCCTGAGCACGCAGGAACTGGTCAAGACCGCATGGGCCGCCGCTGCCAGCTACCGTGGCAGCGACAAGCGCGGTGGCATCAACGGCGCCCGCCTCCGCCTCGCGCCGCAAAAGGATTGGGCGGTGAACGAACCGGAGCAGCTGGCCAAGGTACTGGCAAAGCTTGAATCCGTCCAGGCTGATTTCAACAAGGCCCAGAAAGGCGGCAAGAAGGTTTCGCTGGCCGACTTGATCGTCCTCGGCGGCAATGCTGCTATCGAAAAGGCGGCGAAGGCCGGTGGCTATGCGGTGCAGGTGCCGTTCAAGCCAGGCCGCTCCGACGTAACGCAGGCCCAGACTGACGTGAAGTCGTTCGCCGTGCTGGAGTCGAAAGCCGACGGCTTCCGCAACTACTATGACAGCGAGAGCAAGCTGTCGCCAGCCGAAGCATTAGTGGACAAGGCCAGCCTGCTCAACCTGACCGTGCCGGAAATGACGGTGCTGGTCGGTGGCCTGCGCTCCCTTGACGCCAACTTCGGCCACTCGGCCAACGGTGTCTTGACCAGCAAGCCGGGCACGCTGAGCAACGACTTCTTCGTCAACCTGCTGACCATGGACACCAAGTGGAACAAGGCGCCTGGCGCGGAAGGCTTGTACGAGGGCCGCGACCGCAACAGCGGTGAGCTGAAATGGAAGGCGACACCGGTGGACCTGGTGTTCGGTTCGAATTCCGAACTGCGCGCCGTAGCTGAAGTCTATGCCGCCAACGATAGTCGTGATAAATTCGTCAAAGACTTCGTGGCCGCCTGGAACAAGGTCATGAACCTGGACCGCTTCGACTAATACACGGGGCCCTTCGGGGCCCCTTCCATCATTGAGGAGAGCCTTTGCCGGAAGTCCATATTCTTCCACTGTCCAACGAGCATGCCGCGCAATATCGCGAGCTGATGCTGCATGGCTTTGAACACGACCCGGACGCGTTCACTTCAACGCCGGCCGAACGCGCCGCCCTGCCGTTTTCATGGTGGGAGCAGCGTATCGACGATCCGCAGCAGAACAGCATTGTGTTTGGCGCTATCGCCGACGGACAGCTGGTGGGCACCGTGGGGCTGGAATTTTCAGTCAGGTCCAAGACCAGCCACAAGGCACATTTGGTTGGCATGTACGCGTTGGCGGAATGGCGCGGCAAAGGCATCGGCCGCAAACTGCTTGGCGCAGCCCTCGCCTATGCCCGGCGCAGGCCGGGTGTGGAAGTCATCACGCTCACAGTTACCGAGAACAATCACCCGGCGATTGCCGTCTACGAAGCCGCAGGCTTCCGCAGCTTCGGCATTGAACCGATGGCGATACGGGCCAGCAATGGATACAAGGCCAAGATCCACATGTGGCTGCACCTGAACCAGCAATGAAATCCCTTGAACAACTGGCCAGCGAGTTCGACTCCTTGCTGAAGCCTCTCTCCACATATGTGACGTCCCGTCCTACAGAGTCAAGCCTGCAAAGGATCCATGACCATTTCGGCATCACGCTGCCTCGCGATCTCGTGGAATTTGCGGCACGTTCCCGCCACTTCGGGCACTGGTTCGCAAGCCTTGGCGAAGACTACACATCGCCCCAGCACATCATTCGCATCAACAGCTACTGGCGCCGACGCCGGCGAACACGGGCGATTCCAAAGAACCTGATCATCATAAACATCGGTTTCGATGATGATCTGGACTGCCTTGATATGGCATCCCTGTCTCCAGCGACAGGTGAGTACTCCATTCGGTATTGGTCGCCAGGCGTCGACAGCGCAGGCGTTCGGGTGTACAGCTCATTCCTTGAATATGTTGAGGAAATGGCCAGTTCATGGGCTGGAGTTGAACAACCGTGCACCACCTGATCAAGCCGGCCTTGGCAAACGTTGCAAGGCCGGCGTGTGAGGCACCTCAGTTGATAGTGAAGTTGGCGTTCGATACGTCAAAGAACACGTTCCCTACTGCCTCCACCTTGATGCGCGCAGCGGTAGTCGAAACGGCCGGCAGCGTCACCGTCTTGCTGCCATTGTTTGGCGTACTTGCCGCAAGGACGTAGGGGAATGTCAGCCCGCCATCGGTCGACAGGCTGATTTTGACGTTGGCCGTATTCACCGGTGCCGCAGCAGTATTCGCCACGTTCCAGGTCACGTTCAACTGCGAACCGCGTGCTACCGCCACTGCCGTATTTGGCGCCGTCACGAGGAAAGGCCCCGCTCCCGTAGCCAATACCAGTGCAGTCGCTGCGCTGCCTACGCCCCCGTGGCCGTCGCGTGCCGTCAGGCGGAAATTCAGCGTGGCCGGCCGCGCATTGACCTTGCTATACCCGGTATAACTGGCTGTCGCCAGGAATTCCGAGTAGCAGGCAATATTGGCAGCGGTTGGCGGCGATGCCGGCGCAGGGCAGGCCCCCGTCTCCGCATTGGTGTTGTTGGCGAGGATTTGCGCCATATCCGGGAAGACGCGGGTAGGGTCAGTGCTCACGACGTTCTCTCCCGGCGAGCCATAGAGCAAGGCATCGCTATCGCTGACAATCGCCTGCAAGCCGAACTGCCGGAACAGCGGTCCGTTGGCCTTGCTGTTGCTCATGAGGGCAGTACCGCCGGTGCCGGCGCGGTCGTTCTGTTCCCACATATAGGTCATTTGCTCGCCTTCCGCATTGCTTGCACTGCCGGTCAGCGCGAACGGCGTGCGAATCGGGATGGTATAAGTCGGCACCACGCTGACCACCGGCGTGCTGTTGCCGGTCTGCGTCACCATACCGCGCTTATTGGTTGGGCCGCCCGCCACGATCTCATTCACGTGGCCGCTGCAACCACCGGTGCAATTGGCCAGTTGCAGTACCCCGGCCGTCACACCGGCAAGGGAGCCGCCAAAGGTGACCGTGAAGCCGGCGTCGCTGACAGCGCTCACGGTGACGCTTGCTGTCGATGGCCAGCCGGGAATGGATTGGATGGCCGACTTGATTCCTGTCGTCGTGTAATTGGTGCCGCGGATGATCGGCGCGGAGGCATTGCCGTTGTAGGACAGCGTGAATTGCTGGCCATTGGTCGTGAAGCCGCGCAGTACGCCCATCTGCACCGAAGTCAGGTTCGATTCCGTGCCGGAGGTGTAGGCGGTAATTTCATCAAAGCTGCGCTGCGACCAGTATGCGTCGCTATGCGTCTGCAGGTTATCCGTGCCACAAATGCCGGCATAGGCCATGATCGATGAACCGCTGCCCGGCTCAACTGAAGTCGTCGCATTGCGGTTACCGCCCGAGCAACTTCCGCTCGTGCCGTTGAACGTGTGGTTCCCGGCGAACTGGTGGCCCATCTCGTGCGCCACATAGTCAACCGCATAGAAGTCGCCCACGGGAGTTGGGATGCCCGTGCAGCCTTGAGCCTTGTAGCTGCCGCCGACCACGCCCAGGCTGGCGATGCCGCCACCGTTCAGGCCAAGCGCGATGTGGCCGACATCGAAGTTGCCCGCACCGGCAAGCAAGCCGACTACGGTGCGGTTACGGGTCAGGGTGGCTCCGCTGCAGCCGGAGGCCTGGTCCGGCGTGAAGCAGGCGGTGGCGCCGCATGGTCCGTTAGCACCGGTCATCTGCGCATCGGTGTCGAGGTTCAGGGCGTCGGTGTTGTTGATCAGTACCAGGCGGATCGATGTTTCGTCTTCGTAGACTTGCGTCACACGGTTAATCAGGCTGACCTTGGCCGCCGTCACATTGGCGCTGCCGCCGAAATAGTTGGCGTAAGAAGGATCAGTCAACAGCGCCAGCCGGTAGGTGCGCAGCTGCGT
>JBCNOP010000109.1:0-16362 GCA_039593775.1 Pseudoduganella sp. | reverse complement strand
CACCAGCCGCAATTCGGCGCCCGATCCAAGCGGGATCGGCGCCCGGAAGCGGGCTGAGATTGCCGTCAGGCGCCGGCCTTCCCGCTGTTCGAGCATGGCGCAAGCCTTGGCCACGGTGTGCATGCCGTGGATGATCGGCGCCTTCAAGCCAAGCAGGCGGGCCGACCACGGCACAGGTGGATCGGGTTCCAATCGCCGGATATGGACGCATACTGACGCCCCGCATCGGCCACGAGTGACCACTCACCTGCCGGCTGACCGGCCCCCGGGGCAAAGCCAAACAGGGCGTTGCAGCGATCGAGCTGGCGGCCATTCACGCGCTCAAGCTGGAATTGTGTGGGCGCTGGCGGCGGGAAGCGTCAGCGGCCTGCCCCTTGAACAAGGCCCGCAGCAAGGTCGCCGCCCCGGCTTCGGGAAGTAGTTAAATCTTTGTCATGCGCACAATTGTGCCCGAGGCCAAGGATCACCGGAAGTGCGAGCCGGGGAAAGTCGCGGTCGTGCCTAATATTTGAGCATGCCGCCGAGTGCGGCTATAATGTTGGCTGTTCCGGATTCAATCGATTACCAATCCCATGCAAGCAACCATTGAAAACGCGCCTGCAACACCCGGCGCGGCACCAGCCGTTTACGTCAACATCGCGGCCTACAAGTTCATCACGCTCGACAAGCTGGACGAACTGCGCCCGCAGTACCAGGAGACCTGCGCCCGCCTGAACCTGAAAGGCACCATCCTGCTGACCCCGGAAGGCATCAATATGTTCCTGTCCGGCACCCGCGCCAATATCGACGAGTACCTGGCCTGGGTGCGCAGCGATGCGCGCCTGGCGGACCTGGAAGTGAAGGAAAGCCTGTCGGCCGAGCAGTCGCACCGCCGCATGCTGGTGCGCATCAAAAAAGAAATCATCACCATGCGCCATCCGCTGATCCGTCCGGAAGACGGCCGCGCACCGCATGTGGAAGCCAAGACCCTGAAGCGCTGGCTGGACCAGGGCCACGACGACAATGGCAAGCCGGTCGTCATGGTCGAGACCCGCAACGACTACGAAGTGGACGTCGGCACCTTCAACAACACCGTCGACTACCGCCTGACCAAGTTCACTGAATTCCCGGAAGTGATCGAGAAGCACAAGGCCGACTTCGAAGGCAAGACCGTGGTGACTTTCTGCACCGGCGGCATCCGCTGCGAAAAGGCTGCGATCCACATGCAGAACATCGGCTACGACAATGTGTACCAGCTTGAAGGCGGCATCCTGAAGTACTTCGAGGAAGTGGGCGGCGCGCACTACACCGGCGATTGCTTCGTGTTCGACTACCGCACTGCGCTGAACCCGCAGCTTGAGCCAACCGAAACCAAGCAGTGCTTCGCCTGCCGCGCCGTGGTGACGCCACGCCAGCAGCTGGCGCCTGAATACGTACCGGGCAAATCGTGCCCGGCCTGCTTCGGCAAGCACTAAAAGCAAAGGGCCCGTTTAACGGGCCCTTTTCACATCACATCAGCCTTTCGGCAGGCCACCCAGCAGGGCGGCAATCTTTTGCTTCGGCTTGGCCGGTGCAGCCGGTGCGGCGGCAACCGCGGCGCCGTTGCTGCGGCTTGGCTCGTACGGCTTCAGGAACCATGGATCAACCTTCTCGCGGCGTGGCGGCGGCGCCCCTTCACGGCGTTCGCCGCTGCGCGGTGCACGGTCGCTCTGGGTGCGGTCGCGGCGGCGGTCGCCGTGGCGCTCGTCGCTGCGGAAGCCGCCCGGCACGAAGCCTTCCAGCGTGCCGCGCGGGACGGTCTGCTTGATCAGCTTTTCGATGTCAGCCAGCAGGCGTTCATCCTTGTCCGAGTAGATCGAGATCGCATCGCCGGAAGCGCCGGCGCGGCCGGTACGGCCAATGCGGTGCACATAGTCTTCCGCGTTGTACGGCAGGTCGAAGTTGATCACGCACGGCAGGTCCGAGATGTCCAGGCCGCGCGCCGCCACGTCGGTGGCGACCAGCACGTCGATCTCGCCCTTCTTGAAGGCGTCCAGCGCCTGCATGCGCTCCTGCTGCGTCTTGTCGCCGTGGATGGCGGCGGCCTTCATGCCCTCCGCTGCCAGGCCGCGCGCCAGGCGCGAAGCACCGATCTTGGTGTTGGAGAAAACGATCACCTGTTTCAGCTCGCGCTGGCGCAGGATATGCGCGACTGCGTCGCGCTTGTGGTCTTCGTTGACCTTGTACACCACCTGGGTCACTTTTTCCGCAGTGGCGTTGGAGCGGGCCACTTCGATCGTGATCGGGTCGGTCAGGAAGCTCGATGCCAGCTTCTTGATCTCCGGCGAGAAAGTGGCCGAGAACATCAGGTTCTGGCGCTTCTTCGGCAGCAGGTTGATGATGCGCTGCAGGTCGGGCAGGAAGCCCATGTCCAGCATGCGGTCCGCTTCGTCCATGACCAGCATCTGCACCTGGCCCAGCGAAATATTCTTCTGCTCCACGTGGTCCAGCAGGCGGCCCGGGGTGGCGATCACGATTTCCACGCCGCTGCGCAGCTTTTCCGTTTGCGGCTTCATGTCCATGCCGCCGAAGACGACGGTGGAACGCAGCGGGGTGTGCTTGCAGTAAGCGGCCACGTTTTCCGCCACCTGCACCGCCAGTTCGCGGGTCGGCGCCAGCACCAGGGCACGCACCGGGTGGCGCGCCGGGCTCATCGACGTATTGGCGTGGGCCAGCAGCAGCTGGATGATCGGCAGGGAAAAACTGGCCGTCTTGCCGGTACCGGTCTGGGCCGCGCCCATCACGTCGCGGCCCTGCAGCAGGATCGGGATCGCTTTCGCCTGGATCGGCGTCGGGTGCACGTAACCCTGGTCGGTCAGTGCGCGCTGGATTTCCGGCGCCAGGCCGAAATCGGCGAACTTTACTTGCTCAGGGGTGTTCTCAATGTCAGACATACAATTCTTAAGGTTAACAGCGGCCAACCCCGCATGATACCCGAGAACTGTGGCAAAGCGCATGGAATGGGGCTCCGGAGCGGAAATTATTGCCGGGTTGGAAGCTATAATGTGACTAAATGAATGCTACTAACGCTCGCGGCTGGCAGCTGAGCCGCTTTATTTTGCTGATCATCCTGGCAGGCAGCCTGTTCACTGCTATCGCCCAGGCAGCTGCGCCTTCCCTGCGCTTCCGCAAGCTCGGACCGCTCGGCAATGATGAACCGTCAATGTTGTCGCTGCTTCAAGACAAGCGCGGCTTCATGTGGATCGGCACCCAGTCGAACGGTCTCTACCGCTACGACGGTTACCGTGTGACCAAGTATTGCAGCAAGGCCGGCGATGCGCGCAAGCTGCCGCATGACCGCGTCGCTGCGCTGTTTGAAGACAGCCAGGGCCGGCTGTGGGCAGGCACCCAGAACGGCCTGGCGCGCTTCAACCCGGAAAGCAACGATTTCACGCCCTTCGTGCCGGCCAATGCGCCGAACAACGGCCGCATCATCCGCGCCATCGTGTCGGACGGAAAAGAAGGCATGTGGCTGGCGACCTGGGGCGGCCTGCAACACTTCGAGCCGGGCAGCGGCAAATTCACGCTGCATGTGCACGACCCAGCCCGCCCGGGCAGCCTGGGCGGCAACGACCTGAATGCGCTGGCAGTCGATGCCAAAGGCGGCGTCTGGGCCGCCACCTGGCCCGGCGGCCTGGACTACCTGCCGGCCGGCGCCAGCGAGTTCGAGCACCGCCGCGTGGACAAGGGCCAGGACCCGAACGCGCGCGCCAACATCGTGCGCGCCCTGCAGTTCGACCGCAACGGCGTGCTGTGGATCGGCACCGAGGGCGGCGTCTGGCGCTGGGACAGCAGCAAGCCCTGGGACACGCGCGAAAGCGTGGACGTGCCCGACAGCCGCGTCACCAGCTTTTATTTCGACCGCGACGGCACGCTGTGGGCCACCACGCTGTCGGCCGGACTGCTGCGCTGGGACGCGGCGGCCCAGCGCTTCGACCAGTACAGCCACAACAGCGACGACCCCTATTCGCTGCCGGGCGATAACCTGCGCGCCATGCTGCAGGACCGGGGCGGCATGTTATGGATCGCCTCCTTCACCGACGGCATTGCCCTGGTCAACCTGAGCAGCAGCGGCTTCACGCGCCACCTGCCCTACCGCCTCGACGGGCGCCACGGCCGCGCCAACAATGCCTTGCTGAGCCTGGCGAGCGGCCCGAACGGCACGGTCTGGATTGGCGGCAACCTCGGCATGGGCCTGTTCGATCCGGCCAAGGGCGAAGTGCTGCGGCGCTACCAGGCCGACGGCCAGCCCGGGTCGATGGTCAGCAATATTGTGTACAGCCTGTACCAGCAGCCTGGCGGCCCGCTGTGGGTGGGCACGGCCAACGGCCTGAACCGGCTGGATGCGCCGGACGGCAAGTTCAAGCTGGTCCGCTTCGGCAATACTGCCAGCGACTTCATCAACTCCATTGCGCCCGGCAAGGATGGCGTGCTGTGGCTGGGCACCGGCAACAGCGTGGTGCGCTATGACACGCTGCGCGACCGCTCCCTGCTGTTCTACCACGACCCGCAAAACCCGGACAGCCGCAGCGTCGGCGGCACCAGCGTGGTGCTGGAAGACAGCAAGGGCCGTGTGTGGATGGGCTCGGAATTCAACGGCGGCGGGCTCGACCTGCTTGACCCGGCCACCGGCAAGTTCCGCCACTTGCGCACGGGCGGCCCGGAAGGCATGATCGACGATAACGTCACCGCCTTGCACGAAGATGCCGACGGCCGGCTGTGGATCGGCACCTCGCGCGGCCTGCTGCAACTGGAAGAAAGCGCACGCGGCTTGCGCCTGCGTTCGCATGCCGCCGCCGTGCAGCACCTGAAAACGCTGTCCATCCAGTCCGATGCGAAAGGCAAGATCTGGGTCAGCACGCTGGCCGGCCTGTTCCGCCTCAACCCCGGCAATGGTTCGGCCCAGCTTTACACCGTGGCCGACGGCATGACCGATGGCTTCACTACCAATGCCTCGGCACCGGGCACGGACGGCAGGCTGTACTTCGGCGGCGTGCACGGCATGACCGCCATCGAGACCGAACAGGTGCGCAGCGATTCGGTACCGCCGCAGGTAGCGATCACCGACATCAAGCTGTTCAGCCACTCGCTGAGCGAAGGCCGCTTCCGCGAACAGGCCTGGCTGGAAGGCCCGCTGACGGCGCCTACGGGCCTGGTGCTGTCGTCGCAGGCAAGCGCCTTCACGATCGAATTCGCCGCCCTGCACTTCACCGAACCCACGCAGAACCGCTACGCCTACCAGCTGGAAGGCTTCGACCCCGACTGGCAGGAAACCGATGCCGAGCGCCGCGTGGCCACTTACACCAACCTCGACCCGGGCCGCTACACCTTCCGCGTCCGCGCTGCCAACCACCATGGCAGCTGGAGCGCGCAGGCTGCCACGCTGGACGTCACGATCACGCCGCCGTTCTGGCAAACCACCTGGTTCCGCGTGGCTGCCGCGGCCGTGATCCTGGGCGGGCTGTGGAGCCTATACCATTGGCGCATCCGGCGCCTGACCCGCCTGCAAGCCGTGCTCGAGCAGCAAGTCGCGGCCCGTACCGCCGAGCTGGAAGATTCCAACCGCAAGCTCGAAGCGCTGAGCCAGACCGATGGCCTGACCGGCGTCAGCAACCGGCGCGGCTTCGACCTGGCGCTGGAAGCGGAATGGCGGCGCGCCCTGCGCACCGGCCAGCCGCTGGCGCTGTCGATGCTGGATGTGGACTACTTCAAGAAATACAATGACCGTTACGGGCACCTGGCCGGCGATGCCACGCTGCGCGCTGTTGCGCGCGTGATCACCGAGCACGGCCGGCGCAGTTCCGACCTGGTGGCGCGTTACGGCGGCGAAGAATTTGCGCTGCTGTCGGTCGCTACGCCAGGCGCTGACGCGATTGGCGTGGCGCAGACCATCTGCGCCGAACTGGCGCGCCTGCAACTGCCGCACGACGCCTCGCCGCTCGGCCACGTGACGATCAGCATCGGCGTGGCGGTGCTGGTGCCCAGCGAAAACAGCCGCCCGGAGCAACTGGTGCGCCTGGCCGACGAAGCGCTCTACCGCGCCAAGCAGCGCGGCCGCAACCAGGCCTTGCTGGCAATGGAAGAATGATGGACGTGGACCCGCAAGACGACCCCAAGCCGCAACCGCCGGCCGAACCCGGCCCGGACGACTGCTGCCACAGCGGCTGCACCTGGTGCGTGCTCGACCTCTATTACGAGGACCTGGAACGCTACCGCACTGCCCTTGCCGCCTGGGAAACGCGCCATGTGAGTGCGCGAACAGAAGGGAAACCGCGGCGCCGCTAGCATCGGTGGCATGGAACAGCAGAGCCAATCCTGGCTGGACAAGCTCGGCCCGGGCCTGATCTCGGGGGCCGCCGACGACGATCCCAGCGGCATCGCCACTTACTCCCAGGCCGGAGCCCAGTTCGGCTTCGGCATGCTGTGGCTTGGACTGTTCACCTACCCGCTGATGGTCGGCATCCAGGAAACCAGCGCCCGCATCGGCCGCACCAGCGGACGGGGCCTGGCTGCCAATATGAAGCGCTGTTTCCCGCCCTGGCTGCTGTACGGCATGGTCAGCCTGCTGCTGCTTGCCAACACCATCAATATCGCGGCCGACCTGGCTGCCATGGGTGATGCGCTGCACCTGGTAGCCGGCGGCAAGGCGCAATGGCATGCACTGGCCTTTGGCCTGCTGTCGGTGCTGCTGCAAGTCTTCATCCCCTACCAGCGCTATGCGCGCCTGCTGAAGTGGCTGACGCTGGCACTGCTGGCCTACGCCGCCACCGTGCTGGTGATCGACGTGCCGTGGCGCGAGGTAGCCAAGCGCACCGTCGCGCCGCACATCCAGTGGAACAAGGAATACCTGACTACCATGGTGGCGGTATTCGGCACCACCATCAGCCCTTACCTGTTCTTCTGGCAGGCCGCGCAGGAAGTGGAAGAACTGCGCGCCGACCCGGAGGCCGAGCCACTCAAGCGCGCACCGCGCCAGGTGCGCCCGCAACTGCGCCGCATCAAGCTCGATACCGCCATCGGAATGGGCTTTTCGAACCTCGTGGCGTGGTCGATCATGCTGACCACTGCAGTAACGCTGCATGCACACGGCATCTTCCACGTCGACTCGTCGGCGCAGGCTGCGGCGGCGCTGCGGCCGATTGCGGGCGACCTGGCATTCGCGCTGTTCGCGCTGGGCATCATCGGCACTGGCTTGCTGGCGATTCCGGTGCTGGCGGGGTCGGCTGCCTACGCCATGGCCGGCGCCTTCAATTGGCGCAGCAGCCTGGAACTGGAGCCGCTGGCGGCCCGCAAGTTCTACGCCATCATCGCCGCAGCCACGCTGGCCGGCGTCGGCTTCGGTTTCCTGCCGCTGGACCCGATGCGGGCGCTGTTCTGGAGCGCGGTCGTCAATGGTGTAGTGGCGGTGCCGGTGATGGTGGTGACCATGCTGCTGTCGACCCGGCGCGGGGTGATGGGCGAGGTTGTCTTGTCGCGCCGGCTGCGCGTGCTGGGATGGTCCTGTACAACAGTGATGGCCCTGGCTGTTTTGGCCATGTTCGCCAGCATGGTAAGCTAGCGCACATGGACAAACGACACTTCCTGCTGGCCCTTGCGGCCGCAATTACCCTTCCCGCCCTGCCTGCGCTGGCCACCGAGCCGCGCCCGTTTCCGCCGAACGCCAAACGCGGCAAGATTACTTTCGGCTATGCGCCCGACGTCCGTGTCGACGGCAAGCTGCGCCAGCTCTCGCCGGCCGCACGCATCTACAGCGATGAAAACCTGACCGTTGTGCCAAGTGCTGTGGCCGATGCGACCTTCATCGTCAACTACACGGAAGACATGAACGGCAATCTGAACCTGGTCTGGATCCTGACGCAGGAAGAAGCACGCCTGCCGGCAGCCAACACGCGCTAAGCGATGCTGCGGCGCCGCCTCGCCTTCGCCCTGCTGTTTGCGGCTGCGGCGCCGGCTGGCGCCGAGACCATCGTCAAGGCCTACAACAGCTATCGCGGACCGCCTTACATCGACGGCAAAAGCGGGCTGGCGCCGGAATTGGTGCGCTATGTGAACCACAAACTGCAAGGACGCTACACGCTGCAACTGGTGTCGCTGCAGCGGCGCCAGCTCAACCAGCTGATGGAGGCGTCCGGCGGCTTCGACGGCGTGGCGCTGTTCCTGTCGCCGGCCTTCATTGGCGACGTTCCACGCAAGCGCTTCCACTGGAGCCCGCCTTTCCTGGACGACAGCAATGCCATTGTGTCGCGCATTGACAACCCGGTGCGCTATGACGGTCCCGCTTCCCTGGTCGGCTTGCGCTTTGCCGGCATCTACGGCAACCGTTATCCCGGCATCGACGAGTACGTCGGCAAGAGCCTGACGCGCAGCAACGCACCCGACGCGATGAGCAACCTGCGCAAGCTGGCGGCGGGACAGGCGGATTTCACCGTCATGCCGATCAGTTCATTCCGCTACCTGCGGCGCCAGATGGACAAGGAAAAGCTGCCCTTGGGCCAACTGCATGTGGGCGACAAGCCCTTTAACCAGTTTGGCCGCCATTTCGTGCTGGCGCGCGACGCTGGAGAACTGGCCGCAGAACTGGACAAGATTGCAGCCGCGATGCCCTGCGATCGCGAATGGCGCCGCATAGCATTGCGCTACCACTTTACCGTCGCCGACGCCGCCGCTTGCCGCTGAAACGGCCGGCCGTGCGGAAGGCAAGCATCAGAACCAGGCTCACGCTGCACAAGGCTTGCACGGTAGGCTTGGCCGGCGAATCGTCCACTGTTTCATATTTGCTCCCCGACAGCACGTTATTGGCCAGGGCAGGATCGACGTCCAGCATCATGCTGCCCAGGTTGGCCCGGCTGCCATCCGCGCTGCCCGGAGGGCTAAAGGGGAATTCCGGCAGGTCCGCCAGCCGGTCTGAAAATGCGGGAACGCCATCATCGGTGGCGGCGATGTCGAACAAGTCGGGGCTGGCGGCTGGGCTGGCATTGCCAGCCCCCATCGCCTCGGGGCCCGACAGCAGTGCCGCGCACGCCGACTGGCTCACGCATAGCAGCAAGGCGCAAGCGCCCAGCCCCAGCTTCGACATATATTCCCTCTGGTCAATTTTTCTTAACCAGAGCGTAAGCAATAATCGCACCAAGCAATATAAGTTGCTGATTCTAAATGCAGCGATTATTTAGCTGTAAAGAATTCCGACAGTTTCAAGCCTTGAGCAGGCTATCGATGAAGGCTTGCACCGCGCTGGTGTAGCTGCCGTCGGCGCCAAGCTGCAGGTTGATTTCACGATGGCTCTTGGCTTGCTCCAGCACTTCGGCGCGGCTGCCGATAGCGTGCAGGCGCTGCGCAAAATCACGGGCCTGGCGGCAGGAGTCATCACGCTGGATGGAGCAGACCAGCAGCATTGGCTGCGCCCCCGCTTGCAGCACGTGGGCCGGCGATACCTTGCGCCAGAAAGCGGGATCGCTGCCGAACGCTTCGTCGTACAAGCGCATGTGGCGGTGCTCCATGATCTCCGGGACATCCAGTGCACCGCTGTCGAGGGCAATGGTGCCAAGCCAATGGCTGCCGGCCGCCAGCGCGGGCTGGGCTGACAGCAGCGCCACCAGGTGCGCGCCGGCCGAATGGCCCATCAGGATGAAACGGTGCTGGTCGCCGCCCCAGCTCGCGGCTTTGGCTTGCGCGGCGGCCAGCGCCAGCGCCACGTCCTGCGCCTGCAGCAGCGGGTCGGCATCGGGCAGCATGCGGTAATTGATCGAGATGACCAGGTAGCCGCGCCCCGTGAAATAGGGCACCTTGTTTTCCACCACCGCAGTTTCGGCTTTGCCGCCAGTACGCCAGCCGCCGCCGTGCACCATGAAGATCACGGGCGCATTGGCTGCTGGCTGCGTGGGCAGGTAGACGTCGAATCGCTGGCGGGGATCGCTGCCGTAAGGGATGTCGCGCAAGGCTTTCCCGGGAACGGCGTCGCGCGCATTGCGGGCCGCCTGGCGTTCCAGCAGGCGGTCGCGCAAGGGACCGGCGTTGGCCGCGAGGGTGGTGGCGCCCAGCACGATGGCCAGGGCGCCGGAAAGGAATCGGTGCCGCATGCTGCCTCCTTTGAGCGAGGCAGCGCGGGCCGCCTCAGATGTAATAGATTGCTGCTGCAGCGCCGATGATAAGGCCAAACTTGGTGATCTTGTAGACCGTCTTGTTCCAGGCCTTGAAGGCGCGGCGGTATTTGCCGGCGTAGAAGGAGACGCGGAACAGCTTCGAGACCAGGCCGACCTGGTCGCCCTGCTCGTTCGGCGAAGCGGCGGCAGTCATCATGGTGCGGCCCAGGAAGCGGTTGACCGCCTGCGCCCAGCGATAGCGCATCGGGCGTTCCACGTCGCAGAACAGGATGATGCGGTCGCTCTCGGAACCGTTAATGGCCCAGTGGATATAGGTTTCGTCGAAGATCACGCCCTGGCCGTCGCGCCAGCTATGGCGCTCGCCGTCGACGTCGATGAAGCAGCGGTCATCGTTCGGCGTGGCCAGGCCAAGGTGGTAGCGCAGCGAACCGGCAAACGGATCGCGGTGCGGATTGAGTTTGCCGCCCGGCGGCAGTTCGGCAAACATGGCGGCCTTTACCGACGGGATCGCGGCCAGCAGTGCATAGGTTTGCGGGCACAGTTCCTGGGCCGATGGGTGGCTGGCGTTGTACCACTTCAGGTAAAAGCGCTTCCAGCCATTCTTGAAGAAAGAGTTGAAGCCGGCATCGTCATTCTTTTCCGAAGCCTTGATCTTCTGCAGGCGCAGCAGGTTTTCCGCTTCGGCGCGGATCACTTGCCAGTTGTCTTCCAGCGGCTTGAGTTCCTTGAAGGTGTCAACCGGCAGGTAAGGCGTGGACGGCACGCGCGAGAACCAGTGCATGAAGATATTGATCGGGGCCATGAACGACGAGTGGTCGAACAGTTGACGGCCGATCGGGAGACGTACCTTGCCACGGAAGTGGATATGCAGCACGGACAGGATGTAAAAACCGACAACAGCCCATTTCATTGCGAAACCTCGGAAAGATCCAAACCTGCGATTCTACCGCAGTCTGCAAAGTGAGTATTTGTGAATATCGCAACAATGTAAGCATGCTATCGTGGCGCGCATGACTTGTATTATTTGCTATGCCCCATTGAAGACCGGCCTCTCAGGCTGGCACCGGACCTGTCCCGGCTGCGCCTACGAAGGCGCAGCCCATTCCGCCGCACCTGCGACCGGCGACGAGGACTTGCGCGAAGCGTCCCTGAACGCGCTGCGCCAGGAGAACTGCCGCACCATCGTCGCCCTCACCCGCCAGTTCGCGGCGCCGCGCGCCAACACCCTGCTGGACGTGGGCAGCGCCCATGGCTGGTTCCTGGAAGCGGCATCCTGCTCCTTCGATGTACTGGGCGTCGAGCCGGATGAAGTGCTGGCGCGGCAGGCGGCCGCGCGCGGCCTGCCGGTGCGTATCGGCTACTTCCCGCAAGCGCTGGCGGACGGGGAGCTGTTCGACGTCATCGTACTGAATGAGGTAATCGAACATATTCCCGATATCCGCGCCGCCCTGCGCGACTGCCACCAGCGCCTGGCCCCGGACGGTACGCTGGTGCTCAACCTGCCGAGCAGCCGTGGCCTGTGTTACCGCTTGTCCAAACTGTTCGCGCGCTTCGGCCTGCATGGGCCCTTCGACCGCCTCTGGCAAAAAGGCATGCCTTCGCCCCATGTGCATTACTTCAACCCGGCCAATCTCACCAGGCTGGTGGAGCGTGAAGGCTTTACGCTGCGCCATAGCACCGAACTGGCGGTGGTGAAGAAGGAAGGCATGTGGCGCTGGATGACGGTGTTCGGCCAACTCCATCCGTTCAAGGCGCCACTGCGCTACCTGGGCATGCGCTGGCTGCTGCTGCCGCTGATGCGGCTTTTCCCCAGCGATATCATGGTTTGCATTTACCGCAAGCGTTAGGCTTCACACGCTGCGCCACAATGCCAGCGCTTCCTGCGCTACCAGGTCGGGCCGCTCCTCTGGCCAGAACAGTTTGCTGCCTTCGATGCGGCGCACGCCTTTGCTATTGCCGAAAGCTAGCTCGAGATAGTCGGCGCCGCGCGGCAGGAAGATGTCGTCCGCCATGCCCCACAGCACACGTACCGGTGCCGTGCTGGCTTTGAGCGCGGGCTTGATGCCGTGCAGTGCGTTGCGCTCCAGCGCGGTGATGTAGCCGTGCAGGCGCTGCGGATTGTCGACCAGCGGGCGCAGGTAGGTTTCGAAGACCTCGTCCGCCAGCGCGGCTGGACGGGCGTAGCAGATGCCGCCCAGGCCTTCGGGCGAGCGGGCCTTGTCCTTGTCCGCCAGCCAGGGGGCCAGCCATTCCTGCGCGAACTTGCCTTGCTTGGCCAGCTCGATCACGGGCAGCATGGCCGGCGGCGGGCAATCGATCTCGGTGTCGCAGTTGGCGAGCAGCAGGCTGCGCACGCGCTCCGGATGCAACACGAGGAAGAGCTGCGCCACGGCGCCGCCGCTGTCGCTGGCCACTACGTCGACCTTGTCCACGCCCAGTTTGTCGAGCAGTTCGGCCAGCATGGCAACCTGGCCTTCCGGGTCGAGTTTTGCTTGCGCTGCCGGCTCGCTGTGGCCAAGGCCGAGGAAGTCCGGTGCGACGCAGCGGCGATGCGGCGCCAGGCGTTCGACCGCACCGCGCCATTGGAAGCTGTTCAATGGCAGGCCGTGCAGGAACAGTGCCGCCTGTGGGCCGCGGCCGCGCTCGACGACAGCCACGCGCCCGAAGCTGGTGGCCACAAAGCGCCGCGCCGCATGCCACCTACGAGCGTCCCGTGCCGCCTCGGCTCGCAGCGCCGCATCAGCCTGCGCCAAACCCAGGCCAGAACCGGCGGCACCCGGTGCAGAGGCGGACGGTACCCCTTGCGCGGCGCCGGCAAAGCGCGCCGCACCTGCCACTGCGGTCAGTGCGGTGGCAGCAATACCCAATTTCAGAAAGTCTCGACGGATCATGTTACTCCCCTTACAGACAGGTTTTCGATGGGATGCATGATCGGGCCGGACCCGACGCGAAGCAATGACCTCCGAGGTCATGGAAACGCAGCGCCAAACCTTGCTACTATCGCCACATGAACGCAAACCCGACCCCGATCGCCCACGTCGGCGCCCTGCTGCGCGAGTGGCGCTCCGCCCGGCGCCTGAGCCAGATGGACCTGGCGCTGGACGCCGGCCTCTCCACGCGCCATTTGAGCTGCATCGAAACCGGCAAGGCCCAGCCCAGCCGCGACATCCTGGCGCGCATCGCCGACACGCTGGAAATGACCCTGCGCGACCGCAACGCGCTGCTGGTGGCCGCCGGCTATGCGCCGCGCTACACCGAGTCCGCCCTCGCCAATCCCGAACTGGCGCCGATGCGGCGTGCCATCGAAGCAATGTTGAAGCAGCAGGAACCGTATCCTGCCTTCCTGATGAATCGCCACTGGGACATCGTGATGGCCAACGACGCCGCCATCCGCATGAATCGCTGGCTGCTCGGCGGCCGCGACAGCCCGCACCGCAATATGCTGCGCCATGCTTTCGACCCGCAGGACTTGCGTGCTGCGCTGGTGAACTGGGAGGAAATCGCAGGCCACTTGCTGGCCCACCTGCACAAGCTGGTCGCCACCACGCCCAACGATGCGAAAGCGCGCGCGCTGCTGGATGAAGTACTCGCCTACCCCGGCGTGCCCGAGAAGTGGCGCCAGCGCGACCTGCGCGCGGTACCGGCGCCGCTGCTTGAAACCGTGTTTGAACGCGATGGCCAGCGCGTCGCCTTCTTCTCTACCATCACCACCTTCGGCACCCCGCGCGACGTCACGCTGGAAGAGCTGCACATCGAATCGTGCTTCCCAGCCGGTGAGGCCAGTGCCGCGTTCTGCCGGGACCTTGCGACATCGCGATCGGGCCAGGAGTGCTGACCAGGCGGGACGGGACCAGGGCCTTGGCCTTGGCCCGGCGCGAGTAAACTGCTGCGCTCGTGACGACTTACGGCTTAACGTTGCTTCCGCCGGCGCAGGACTGCAGCGGCAGCCAGGCCAATGCCAAACAGCGCCAGCCCAGCAGGCTCGGGGACGGCAACCAAATTCACAGTGCCGTCCCAGCGTTCGCTGTTCAAGCTCAATTCCTCGCCAGTTAGCGGATCGATCTTGTCATGGTATCGCTGAATCGAGTAAATCTTTTCGAACATCGATTCTCGATGCCACATGGCCTCCGCCAGCGAGGCATCCAAAGTTGTATCCCACGACATTCCAGTTCCACGGAACCTGAACAGGTAAAAGGTAATAAAGCTGTTGGCGTAGCTGCCGCTCGCATCCTCTTCAATCTCGTCCTTGCTGTGTGAGAACATAAAGTATCCCAAATAGCTGCCATCTTTTGTTACTTGAATGCGGCTGACGAGACCTCCCAACAAGGGAGCGTCGGTTTTGAATTGTCCGAGATATTCCTCGTTATACGGAGTTTCCCAGTCCGATTGGTCAATGAAAGAGCAGGACGATGTATGCGTCGTTGCAGTGTACGTGCTCCGACAATTGGACGACAGTGACAGGTCGGAGCGCAGCGTACCGCCAAAAGGCGTCAACACTTTGCCGTCTGCACTAGGTCCTTGATCATTCAGCACATAATGTTCGCCGGAATTGACGGTGAACGAAGTCGCAATCCCGGCGTACGCGGAACCAGCCATCGCTAACAGGATGGCCGGCAGTGCAAAGTACTTCATGCTTTTCTCCTGCGCAGGGCTGCAAGGCCAACCAGGCCGATGCCGAATAGCGCCGGTGCACCCGGCTCCGGTACTGCCCTCAACTTCATTCCGCCATCCCAGCCTTCGCCGGTCAGCCGCGTTTCAGCGAGAGTCTGTGGATCAACCTTGCTGTGTTCCCAAATGGTCAGGTACCGAAAGCTGAACGGATTTGTACCGTGCCAGATTGAGTCCGCCAGCGCCGCATCCAGCGTCGTATCCCATGCCATGCCCGTTCCATTCGAAATGAACTCGTAATTGGTGTTAAAGCTATCAACGTAGAGACCGGTTGCGTCTTCTGTATAGCGCCACTGGCCAGTCAGGAAAACGAAGCTGGCCCGATAACTGCCATCCTTCTTCACTTGCAGGTCCGCCGTGAAGAGCGCTCTGCTCGGCCCCGCACTCTCCAAACGGCCCAGGTATTCGGTATCGTAGGGCGAGTGCAACCCCGACTGGTCAGCGTCAAAGGAGCAGGTCGAACGGTGCGAGTTCGAGTTGTAGCGATTATTGCAAGCGCGAGTCGGCGTAAAGCCAGAACGCAAAGTGCCGCCAAAAGGCGTAAATACTTCAGAGTCATACCGACTGCCTTGCTCATCAGCAGTCCAGTGAGCGGCAGAAGTAACGTCAAAGGCCGCAACGAAGCTGGCATGCGCAGGTGAGGCAAGCGCAAGCAGCATAATCGGCAAAGCGAAGATTTTCATGCTTTATATTTAATTATTAAAATATAAATTATGCATTCTGGTTGACAAAAAGAAAACTTCGTTGACGCAAGTTTGCAACACATCACCCTGCGGCTCAAGGAAAGAGAACATCAAGCCCGACCCCGCCTGCCAGCCGAACGCGACTTGGCCGCCAAGCTCAGTGTCAGCCGCGCTTTGTTGCGCGAAGCGCTGGTTGTGCTGGAACTGTCCGGCATCGTCGAGGAGCGCGGCGGCTCTGGCGGTGTATGTCAGCGAAAAGGCTTCCACCCCTTCCGGCGTGACCGAAGGCCATCGCGGCGCACGATGCGCCTGGTGCACGCCAGGCCATGCGCGCCCAACCTGGAACGCGTTACCAAGACCTTCTCGCGCAGGTGAATGTTTTTTGGCCTGGCACTTGATTGAAGGCCGCAGCATCGAAGGCAAGAACAAGCCGCTGAACGTGGGCCTCTCGATGTCGGTCCGGGGCTTTCTTTTTCTGCGAGAATGTCCACTTCCGTTCCTGACCCCAAGGTGGACATTTTGGCTATCGAAATGCAACTTAGTGAGGTTCCCGGCGAGAGCCCGCATTTCGTACGCTCGGTCACGGAAATGGGAGACACGCGCGACGTTATCGCCAGTGAGGATATCTACGCCAGCAACGGCACCAAGCTGCTGGCCAAGGGCGCTCGCATCGACAGCAGGCAGTTTGAAAAACTCACCCGCTACAAGCTCGCCGCCCCGCTCGACCAGGTTCTGTCCTCAGACAAGGCCGTCGACGCCGCCACGTTGGCGATTGAATTCGACCGCATCCTCGAGCACGACGCAACCTATCGCCAGCTGCTCGCACGCGCCGGCGACCCACGCCAGTTGAAGCACTGCACCGCCAACCTGCGCCTGCACTCGACCATCGAACT
>JBCNOP010000108.1:0-16506 GCA_039593775.1 Pseudoduganella sp. | reverse complement strand
CTGCCGACGATGCTTTCCTGGCGCCAGACTTCGCCTTCCGCCAGCTTGCCGTCTGCTGCCAGGCAGGCCAGCTTGGCGCTGGTGCCGGTGCCGCATGGCGAACGGTCGTAGGCATTGCCCGGGCATAGCACGAAATTCTGGCTATCGCCCAAGCCGCTGCGGGAATCGGCAAACAGCTCGATATGGTCGATCAGCGCGCCGTAGTCGCCTGTGATGCCCTGCGCTTCCAGCGCATCCTTGATCGCGGTGGTGTAGTTCGACAGTTCGCGAACATTGCCAAGTTCGAGTTGCCGGCCATGGCCGGACACCAGGAAGAACCAGTTGCCGCCCCAGGCGATATCGCCGCGCACCACGCCGTAACCGGGCACCTCGACCGGTACGTCAGTCGCCTTGCGCCACGATGGCACATTGTTGACGGTCACGCTGCCGTCGTCATGCAATTGCGCTTCCACCACCCCCACCGGCGTATCGATGCGGTGCACGCCGGCGCTCAGGCGGCCCATGAAAGCCAGCGACGCCACCAGCCCGATGGTGCCGTGGCCGCACATGCCGAGGTAGCCAACGTTGTTGAAGAAGATGACGCCTGCTGCACAATTCGGGGCATGCGGTTCGCACAGCAGCGCCCCCACCAGGACGTCCGAGCCGCGCGGTTCGCACACCACGCCGGAACGGAAGCCGTCATGCTCATTGCGGAAACGCGCCAGGCGCTCATTGAGGGGGCCGGTGCCCAGGTCAGGGCCGCCGTCAATCACCAGGCGGGTCGGTTCGCCGCCGGTGTGGGAATCGATAATGGCTATGGTTTTCATGCTTGCCATCTTATGCCTTCCCAGCGCTGCCGTCTTGCATCGCCAGACTGCCGAAGGTGACGAAATCTGCATAATCGTGTAAAAATAGACAAACACAGCGGGAGGACGGCATGTCAGTACATCTATTGCAAAGCGCGGCGCGCAGCGACCTTGGCGCCAGGATCGGGGATGTCTTCTTCGCGGAGCCCCTGTTCGACGCCTTGCCGGACGTGGTGTTTTTCGTCAAGGACCGCGCGGGGCGCTATGTGGTGGTGAACCAGACCCTGGCCCGGCGTTGCGGGATCAAGGACAAGTCCGGATTGCTCGGCAAGACAGCCAATGAAGTGTTTGCGGCGCCGCTCGGCCAGCGTTTCCAGGCCCAGGACCAGGCGGTGCTGGATGACGGGGTGCAGATCGAAGACCAGCTCGAACTGCACCTCTACCCCAACCGCGATCCCGGCTGGTGCCTGACGCAAAAGCGGCCCTTGCGTGATGCGCATGGCGCGATTGTCGGCCTGGCTGGCGTGTCGCGCGACCTGGCAATGGCGGACCACAAAAACCCCGCCTATCACAAGGTTGCCGATGCGGTTCGCCTGATCCACGAGAAGTATGGCGAGACGCTGACGTTGCCGCAGCTGGCCCGCACCGCCAACATGTCAGTGGCGCAGATCGAGCGCTACTTCGAGCGGATCTTCCATCTGACGCCGCGCCAGATGATCATCAAGACGCGGCTGGACGCCGCCTCGCGCATGCTGGGCGGGGACGCCAGCGTATCCGATATCGCCCAGGCCTGCGGCTACGCCGACCACAGCGCATTCACCCGCCAGTTCCGCGCAACCGTCGGCGTGACGCCAAGCGAATACCGCCTTCTGCTGCGCGAAAGCTAAGGGAAACCGCCTGAAAGCTGGTGCAAAGATCAGGCCTCCGGCGCCACCCAGACCAGGTTCCACAAGTGGCCATCAATGTCTTCGAAACCCTGGTCATACATGAAGCCATGGTCTTCCGGCGGGTGCGGTGTGCGGCCGCCTGCAGCAAGGGCCTTGGCGATGAGGGTATCGACTTCTTCCCGGCTGTCGCAGCTCAGGCAGATGACGAGTTCATTGGCTTCCTTCGCCTGCACGACGGGCTTGTCGATCAGGGACTTGAAGAATGGCTCGGTCGTCAGCATGGCCTGGATGGTGTTGCCGGCGATATTCATGAATGCTGAGTTCTCGCTGCTATATTTGGCATTGAAAGTGAAGCCCAGCGCGGAAAAGAAGGCCTTGGACTTATCCAGGTTTTTCACTGGCAAGTTGAGGATGATCTGTTCTTTCATGGCGTTTCCTTAATCAAAGTGGGATGGGTCAGCGGTGCTGCATCCCTACGACGGACGGCGGCGCCCGAAATCGACACGCTTAGAAAAAAGAGATGGCCCTACTCGCCAGGAAGTTGAATCTCAACCTTTATACAGCGCTGTCCAGCCTAAGCGCTCCTCAAGCCAAGCGTCCAGTTCCGATGCATCCAGGCCGGATAACATTGCGCCCAGCTTCAGTTCTCCCTTCGCCAAAGCAAGTAGGCTGAGGATGGTCTGGGTTGTTTCTCCATCAGCTTGCGAAGGGAGATCCGCTAAGGCCAGCGCAGACGCCTTTGCTAACGCATTGTCATAATCAGCCTGCAACCAAGCCGGTATCGCAGGGTTGCTTATCCGATGGCGTTCGATTTCGATCGTCGCAATTAATCCGTAAAAGTTCCAGTCGCGATGGGCGGCGCCACTCGCAATGCGCACCAGTTGCGGAACGGCCGCATAAGATGCAACGCCGACGTCGCCTTGATGATGGAGTTCATCCCATAGCTCGTCCCAAACGTCCATGCCAGCTTCCAGTGCCCTCAAGGCTTCCGATGCATCGTACGGCATGTTATAGCCCCCATGGAGCCCTTTCCACTTTCCGTCATTAAGGTCCAGCATGTCTTTCAGCCTCGCTCACCGGTAGTTGGTGTCAGCACAAAAGGTCGCCATCCGCCTGGCGGATCCCACTCTCCACTCCCCTCGATCCGGGTAGGCGAAACTTTGTGGACGAGAACACCATCGATTCCCAGCTGGCCGGTTTTCCACAACAATTCGCCGTTAAGGACATTGCGAATGCCATCTGTTATCTCAACGCTCGCCACGGCTTCGCTGGCCGCCCGGTGGTCGCCAACCAACAAAACCCTTTCGTACTCGTCACCTTGCGCGTGTTCTAAGAAGGCAATTTCAAGGTTCATCAAGGTGTTCCGTTGCGGCCGAACTCGCGGTAAGCGGGGCGTTCGAGCAAGCGCTCGATGTAGGCGCCGATGGCAGGGAAGCCTGGGCGATCGATTGGCGTCATCAGCCAACGGTTCAGTGACAGTCCGAGCACGACGTCGGCCAGCGTGAAATGGTCGCCTGCCGCGAAAGGCCCGCCGGCCGCAAGGTGCTGGTCGAGGATGCCGACGTTGCGGTTCCAGGCTGCGGCGCTGGCCGCAATTTGTGCGGGATCGGTAAAGGCTGGGCTTTTACGTACCAGCGCCATGAAGGCATAGCGCCACGAAGGATTCAGCTCAGTGGCCTGCCAATCCATCCACTGTTCGACACGGGCGCGGGCTTGCGGGTCGGCCGGCAACAGGTCGTCGCGGCCTGCTTTGCCGCACAGGTAGCGGCATATGCTGTTCGACTCCCACAGCACGAAATCGCCATCGACCAGCACCGGCACCATCGCGTTCGGATTCAGGGCCGTGAATTCGGGAACGTTGGTCGCCCGGTAGCCGTCACCCCAGTCTTCACGTTCATACGGCAGGCCAATTTCGGAGAGTGTCCACAGCACTTTGCGGACGTTGATGGAGGTCGGTTTTCCGAGGAGTTTAAGCATGGGGCTCATGTTGTCAGCAGGCGGGAAGTCATTCTAGCACCGTAAACTTGACCCAGGTCATGGCAGCCAGCGAACCAGACGCCCAGACTGGAAACTTCAAGCCACCCTGGAGCCAGCCATGTTCAAGCACATCCTCTTCCCTACCGACGGCTCGCCTGCCTCCGGCGCAGCCCTGCACTCGGCCATCAAGTTTGCGCAGGAAGCCGGGGCGCGCGTCACGGCCCTGCATGTGATCCCGGAATTCCACATCTTCACCTACCACCCTGACATGCTGGAAGACACGCGCGGCGTGTACCTGAAGGACAGCGAAGTCCACTCCGCGTCAGTGCTCGAAGAAGTGGCCAAGGCCGCCCGCGATTACAACGTACCCTGCGACGTGGTGCAACGCCGCTCCGACCAGCCTTACGAAACCATCGTCGCCACCGCCATCGACTACGGCTGCGACATGATCGCCATGGCGACCCATGGCTACAAGGGCGTTAAAGGCATGCTGCTGGGAAGCGAGACTCATCGCGTGCTGCTCAACACACCGGTGCCGGTACTGGTGTTCCGGCCCCAGTAAACGTGAGGCAAAAACGCCACATGTTGCCAAGAGATTTATGACGCCCCCGTCACATAACTCTTTCAAATCTGGACAAATCACACGATCTGTTCAAATTGGGACAATTCAAACCGGTATATAAGCGCTGCGTCTTAATCGCAAAGCTTTTCCGTATTTGTCGCCGCTCCCGTGCTGCCGCATATTCTCGCGCATTATCACAGCACGGGGAAAACCATGACTTTCGCATTTCGCAAACTAGCGATGGCCGCCGCACTGGCAGCCATCGGCACCGCCCAGGCATCCACCGCCGACCACCACGAATTCGAAGCCACGCTGCACGCGCCCTACCGCGCAGTCGCCGGCACCAACGAAGCGCGCAGCTTCAAGCTCGAATTCAGCTACCCATACGTCCAGAACGCCCAGTCCGTGAGCTGGGTGCTGGAGGTCGTTGCACCGAACGGCAGCGTAGTGGAACGCTGGACCGGCGTCGAGCGCCTGCAAGACAAGCCAGTTACCGTCAACGTCGAATGGGCCGGCCGCAACCGCCGCAACGCCCTGCAGAACGGCATCTACAAGGCACGCCTGCGCGCTATTTCCGAAGATGCACAGCGCAGCCTGGCATCCAACGCCGACGCAGTCCTGCGCCGCATCGCCAGCCATGACGGCGAAATCCACGACCAGGAATGGAACATCGCCATCGGCCAGCAGCCACAGGCCAAGACTGCCGCGGCCAGCCCAAGCCTGATGTCCATCGCCGCAGCGCCATCCTCGCTGCCGTACACCGTCTACTTCGGCAACATGCACAGCCAGACCAATCACAGCGACGGCGGCGGCGACCTGTCCGCCTGCACTGGTGCGCAGAATCCGCAATCGGCTGCCTACGGCCCGACCGACGCCTTCAACTACGCCAAGAACAGGGGCCTGGACTTCCTGATGGCGTCCGAACATAACCACATGTACGACGGTTCGGATTCCACCAACACTTCGGCCAACCCGGCCACCGCCAAAGCGCTGTACCAGTCCGGCCTGTCGGAAGCAGCAAGCTTCAATGCAGCCAACCCCAACTTCCTGGCGATTTACGGCATGGAATGGGGCGTCATCAACAACGGCGGCCACATGAACATCCTGAACTCGAACGAGTTGCTGGGATGGGAGAGCAACAGCTCCGGCCAGCTGATCGCCGACACCTACACCGCCAAGAACGATTACGCCAACCTGTACACCCTGATGCGCCAGCGCGGCTGGCTGGGCCAGTTCAACCACCCTTCGACCAGCGGCCAATTCCTGGTCAACGGCGTGGCGCTTGGCTATACCGCCGACGGCGACGAAGCGATGGCGCTGTGCGAAGTGATGAACACGTCCGCCTTCTCCGTCAACACCACCGAGACCGAAACGGGCCGCAGCAATTACGAAGCCGCATGCAAAAAGGCGCTTGAAGCCGGCTATCACGTCGCCTTCACCACCGACCAGGACAACCATTGCGCCAACTGGGGTGCTTCCTACACCAACCGCACCGGCGTGCTGATTCCGAACGGCACCGCGCTGAGCACCGCCAGCTTCATGGACGCGATCCGTGCCCGCCGCGTCTTCGCCACCATGGACAAGACCTCGCAACTGGTGATGACCGCCAACGGCCATATCATGGGCGAGCGCTTTACCAACAGCGGCCCGCTGAACCTGGTGGCCAACTTTACCAGCAGCTCCGGCAAGACCGTGTCGACCTCGGAATTCTATGAAGGTGTCCCAGGCCGCAATGGCACCGTGACCCTGCTCGCCTCCAGCGCGAACACCACGATCACCCCAACCGACGGCGTCCACTTCTACTACGCCAAAGTCACTCAGGATGACGGCAATATCCTGTGGTCGGCACCGGTCTGGGTGACGCAGCAAGCCGGCGGCGGTAGCGACACCGTGGCCCCGACCGTCAGCGCTTCCAGCAGCGGCACTAGCGGTACCATCACCTTCAACGCCACCGCGAGCGACAACGTAGGCGTGACCAAGGTCGAGTTCTACGTCGACGGCGCGCTGAAAGGCACCGACACCGCTTCGCCATGGTCCTACGCCTTCAACTCCACCGGCGTGGCTAACGGCACTCACGTGCTGACTGCCAAGGCCTTCGACGCTGCCGGCAACAATGCACTGTCTTCCGCCGTCAACTTCAGCGTGAACAACACCACCACCACGCAGCAGTTGCTCCTGAACAGCGGCTTTGAATCCGGCAGCACGAACTGGAGCGCTTCCAGCGGCGTGATCACCAACGATTCCTCCGTCTCGGCACATGCCGGCACCTGGAAAGCCTGGATGAACGGCTACGGCAGCGCACATACCGATACGCTGTACCAGCAAGTGAGCATCCCGTCGACCGCCACCAGCGCCACCCTGGGCTTCTGGCTGAAGATCACTTCCGATGAAACCACCACGACCCAGGCTTACGACACGCTGAAAGTCCAGGTGCGCAACAGCAGCGGCGCAGTGCTGGCAACGCTGGCCACCTACTCGAACCTGAACAAGGGTTCCAGCTATGTGCAGCGCACCTTCGACATGAGCGCGTACAAGGGCCAGACCGTGCGTGTGTACTTCGAAGGCGTGGAAGGCTCCACCGTCGCCACCTCCTTCATCGTGGATGACGTTACGTTGAACGTGCAGTGATCCTAATGTCGCGCAAGCCCTTGCCAAGCTTGCGCCGCAACAGCGTGCGCAACGTCACGCCGTCGCGATAACCCACCTGCTCGGCAATCCGGTCGACATTCTGGTCGCTGGTCTTGAGCAGGTGGACTGCCCGTTCGATACGCAAATCCTGCACATAATTCACGGGCGTCTTGCCCAGCACCTCCTGCAGGCGCCGCGCCAGCGTGCGCTTGCTGGTTGCCAGCGCCGCCGCTGCCTCCTCAAGCTTGAATCCCTGCGACAGATGCTGCCTCACCCAGCGGTCGAAGCCTGCCACCAGCGGGTCGGCATGGGCCAGGTGGTCTGAAATCACATACGCCGATTGCGCCGGCCGCGCATCAACGACCAGGTAGCGCGCCACCATGGCCGCCAGTTCCGGGCTGGCTTGCCGGATCAGGGCCAGCGACATGTCGAGGTGGCTGAGCGCAGCTCCCGCCGTGATGAACTGGCCCGATCCCACCACCATGCGCTGGGCATCCAGCCGCACCATTGGATAGCGCTGGCGGAACATCGGGGTCAGCCACCAGGTCGTCGTCGCTTCCTCGCCATCCAGCAGGCCGCTTTCGGCAAGCACGAAGGTCCCGATGCACGCAGCGGCAATGCGCACGCCCTGCCCGGCCAACTCGCGCATCGCTGCACCGGCATCCGCCACCTCGGCCGACGCCAGCGCGGCCTCCAGCGGCGCCGGCATCTTGTGGCCAATGGCAGGCAGGATCAGCAGGTCCGGCACCGGGGCCGATGCCAGCGGCACGACCGGCAATTGCATGCCCTGCGCGCTGTGCACCGCCGGACGCAGGCCGGCAAGCGTCACGTTAAAAGTTGGCTGCGGCGCTTCCAGCATCGGTGCCAGTTCATTGGCAGTGGTGAATGCGTCCAGCACAGCCGACAGGCCGGTGTCGAACACACTGTCGAGTGCAAGCACGGTGATATTCATGGCGCGATCGATACCAAAGATGTCAATCTCGCCAATTTAACCGCAAGCGGGCGGCCGGTAAAGTACCTCCATCGCAGTTTCGCGATCAATCCAACAAGGAGATAGCCATGATCAAATACGCACTGTTTGCCCGTTTCGAAGCCAAGCCAGGCAAGGAAACCGCCGTTGCAGATTTCCTCCATACTGGCCTGGCGTTGGCCAGGCAGGAACCGGGCACCAAGTACTGGTTTGCCCTGCGCCTGTCGGAGCGCGTATTCGGCGTGTTCGACGCCTTCGAATCAGAGGAGGCACGCCAGGGCCACCTGAACGGCCCAATCGCAAAAGCCCTGATGGCACAGGCGCCCGAGCTGTTCGCCACCCCGCCAAGCATCGAGCCGATCGAGGTCCTGGGCCTGAAAGCCGCCTGATCACTGGTCATCGGAGGAGACGAAGTTGTACTTCTTCTTCAAATCCTCCACTTCCGCCTTATTGGTCTGCATGAAGCGGCGGAATTCTTCGACTACCTTCGGGTACTTATGCGAGGACAGGTACCATTGGCCGGAAGCATGCGGCAGGTCCGGGTCGTACAGAACCGGCACCTGCGGCAGCTTGCGGATCTTGGTCCAGTAATGGCGGGCGATGCGCGTGTTCATGTAGGCGCCGTCAACGCGCCGCATGATCAGCTTCTCGTACAGGGCATCGTAATCGGCGGTTTCTTCGATGCGCAGGGAACCTGCCGACATCAGCTGCTGGTAAGGGTAAGGCGTGAAGCCAAGTGGAATGCCAAGGGTTTTCAGGCGCCCCACACCCTTGCCGATGTTCTCGGGCCGCACCAGCACCCCGTCGGTAAATTCCAGTACCGGTGCATAGCTGATTTTCAGTTCTTTTTTCATCTCCACCACCCAGTTCGGATTGTCCGGAAAGGACAGGTCGACCTGGCCGTCGACAAACAGGCGGTCACGCCGCTTGAGTGGATAATATTCGTAGGTGAAGGTGTAGCCCATCTGCCGGGCGAAGGCGTCGAGAATGTCCTTTCCCAGGCCGCCGTACACGCCGTTCTTTACTTCGGAATACGGCAGCCAGTTCTTGTAATCCTCTACGCCGACGGAGAAGGTTTTCTTGTCGGCCGCCTGCGCGGCGCCGATCGCCAGCAACCCGGCCAACAAACCTCTCCACATGACGCACCCCCGTCATTCAAGCTGGTAGGCGTAAATGTTGACGACATTAAAAGTGGTGTCGGGCACATACACGCGCCGGTCGCGCGCATAGATGAAGAACGGCATCCAGACGCCGCCGACTTCGGGATACTTTTTAAATACAAGCTCCCCCGTTACGTATTCTAGCGTGTCCTCGCCGATGCGGAAGATCTTCAGCGCGCGGTTTACCAAATCGTTGACAATCAGGTGTCCTTCCTGGTCCACGCACAGGCTGGCCGGCAGGTAGAACTTGTCGGCATCCTTTTCCAGGTCGTCGCAATAGCCTGCGCGGCCATAGCTCCACAGGCTGTTGCCCTGCCGGTCGAACACGCGGATGCAGTTGTTGAACTGGTCGCAAACAAAGACACGGTCCTGGGCATCGATGGTTACGTCGCAAGGCGCAAAACTGGCCAGCGGCTCGCCGTTCTCGACCCATTGGAAGTTCTTGACGAAAGAGACCAGGCCGGAAGGCTGCAACTGCCACATCGAGATGCGGTTGTTGAGCGAGTCGGCGATATAGATCTCGCCATGGCGGTTCACTTCCAATCCCTGCGGTGCCTTCAGCGTGCCATCACCGCCCAGCCCTTCACGCGCAAACGGCAGCCCGTAATTCAGCAGGTGCCCGCCGGGCCCGAACTGGAACATCGACACCGTGCAGGCGTTGAAGTTGGTAACAAATACCAGCGGCGTGCCGGGGCAGATTTGTCCCAGCAGCGGCTGCGAAGGGTAATACACCGCCATCGCCAGCCCGCCCGGCATGAAGAAGCCGCGCATCATGTCCTGCAACTGAGCAATCGGGTCGGCTGCCGTATTGAAGGTTTTCATGCACCAGTTGCCGGAATCGATGTTGTAGGACGAGGTGGCAGCCCCTGCCAGCGGGTCGAGGCGCGCGTGGTGCTTCAGCTGGTCATACCAGTACTTGTAGATATTGGCCGTGGCACTGGCCCAGCTATCGATCCAGTTCGATTGTGGCAACGTGCCGCTCCCCTCGCGCTTGGGATCGACGCCGATTACCGCCGTCATGCAGTTGAATTGCGAGGTGACGGCTTTCGCGGCCTGGTTATCGCGCCGGTGGCCAACTGCATCCAGCAGGATCGCATCCTGGTCACCACCATCGCGGTCTGGCGCAATCCGCATCTTCAGAACGGTGGAGGCGAACGGCTCGGTCACGTAATAGACGTTGGCGTCGGCCGCGGCACAAATCTGGTAAGGGCCGACAAACACTGCATCTTCCAGCGAACCGTACACCAGGTCCGAAATCGAATGCATGGCTTGCGGCTTGTGGTTCCAGAGTGGCAGCATGCCCTCCACTACCGTCAGCAGCTTGCCGTCGGTATCGTAGACCGTGATCGAATCTTCCACCTGGCCCGGCACGAAAATGCGGTCATTGATCACGCACACCGAACGCATGACGTTGAACTTGCCGATGCCGGCCGGGTTGCCGAAGCTATGCAGCAGCGAAGTCTCGCCGGGGCATTGCACACGTTCGTCCTTGATTGGCCAGGCCGTATCGATTTTCAGCACTTCATAATGGCCCGTGTTGGCCAGGTACAGGTTGCCGTGCGAATCCGAGGCCAGGCCCTGTGGCCACAGCAGGTCGTGCACGCTGTTGGCATCGTCGACGGTGCGGAACTGCAGCACGAACTTGCCTTCCGGCGTGAACTTGACGCAGCGGCTGCGGTCATCGCCTTTCGTGTGGAAGAATTCATCGCACACGTAGACGAAGTGCTCGCCGCCGGCCTCCTTCACGAAGGCGATGCCGTTCGGGTCGCTCAATGGCACGAAGCCCTCGCCGTTGATGCCATCTGCCGCGTCGCCAAAGGCAAACTGGAAATCGACCGAGTGCTCGTCATATTCGAACACCACGACGCGGCCGTTGCCCATGTCGGTGCAATACATCAGGTCTTGCTCGGGGTGCGGACAAAGGTGGAAAGGCATCAGCAGACGGCGCGCCTGCTCCGTGCCCTCGCCTGGCGTATCGATGACGTGCAGCAGCGTATTCAGGTCGGCAGTAAAAACAAGCAGGCGGCTGTTGCCGGTATCGCACACCCAAACGTGATCGTAATGGTCGCGCGCAATGCCGACCGGGGAATTCATGGTGAAGTCGTCCGGCAGCTCGCCGCGCGCCGTGGTGCCCGGCATGACGAGCTCACCGTAGTGCGTAATATGATGAAATTTGCTCATGGCCATCCCTGCCTGTTAAAGAAGCATTCCAGTATCCCGGCTGCCAGCTAAATCGGCAACATTGACTGGAAAGCCCTCAACGGCAGGGACGGCGAGCTATCAAATGGCTAGGCTGGCAGGCTTAAAACGGCAGGCTGGCATTGAACCAGGCACGTACCTTGGAAGACTTGCCATCGGCATCCTCGCCTTTGCCATTGGCGCCCGGATTCGCGCCTAATTTGCGTGCCACCTGGAACTGCAGGGAAGCGCCGCCGGCAGCGCGCCACGCCGCACCGAGGCCGGCGCCTTTCAAGGTATAGCTGTTGCCGGGACCATTGGCCGCCAGCGCTGCCGGATACAGGCCATTATTCAGCCGCACGCGGCCGACGTCCATGAACGCCGACAGGTCGAAACGCAGCTCGGGCATTTCGTAATGCAGCTCGGTGGTCAGCACATGGCCTTCATCGCCGCTGGCCTCACCGGCAGGATAGGCACGTACGCGGCCCGGACCACCCAGCGACATTTTTTCACCCGACTCCAGGTTGCGCGAGGCAAGCTGGCCGCTGGCATTCAGCAGCAGCCCGACATTGCCCGCCAGGCGCTGGAAACGGCCGAGCGTGTAGGCCAGGTGAACGAATCGCCCCTCGGTGTGCGCCCCGGCGGCATCGGCTTCCAGCGACGCGGTGTTGGAACCCAGGCTCAGATGGCCAACACTCAACTCCAGGCTGGCCTGGGTCATGGCATCTTCCTGCTGGCGGCTGAAGGCCACCGCCAGAGGCAGCACCTTCACGTGCTTGTCGCTGGTTTGCACACCATTGGCAAAGTTCTCATAACGCTTGTCGTCAAACCCCGTGCGCAGCTGGATATTGGTGCTGCGGGTACGCAGTAGAGGATAGGTGATGATCGCCTGCCCCACCGAAGCGGTACCGTGCGCAGCCAGCGATTCGAATTCTTCGCCCAGCTTATAGCGCAGGCCAGAAAATGCAGCGCCCGCTTTCAGCCCGCTGCTTCCGACCGGCGCGACATAGCCCGCTCGGGCATAGCGGAAACCATCGCCCGCAGTGGAGGCCAGCAGGGACAACTGGCCGCCCAGTCCGCCCAAGTCGTTCAAGGCCAGGTTGCCGGACAGGCGCGTGGCGCCGGTGTAGCGGTTGCCGGAATTGTCCAGGCTTACGGTGCCGCTGGCCAGCGGACCTTCGCTCAGCAGAACTGCCAGCTCGGATTCGCCAATGCCTTGGCCTTTGCTCAATTCGGCGCGGGCGCCCATGCCAGGCAAGTCCTGCGTCAGCAGCAAGGCACGCTCCAGAAGCTCTTCCTGCACCGGCCGCCCGGTCGGCACCAGCGCATCGAGATAGCGGCGCGCTGAATCGGGCTGCATGCGCACATTTGCCTCTGGCACCATCGTCACTTTGGAAACGCGGCCTTCCAGAACCTGGAGCATTACTTCGCCATTGCCGATTTCCTGCGCCGGCAGTACTGCGCTGGCCAGGAAAAAGCCGCGTTGACGATAGTAGCCGGTAAGGTCATTACAAGCCTGCTGTAACTCGTTGAAAGTCAGCTCGCGTCCGCTGTATGGGGCCAGGACCTGCTGCAGCTCGTCCAGCGCAAAAGCACTCACGCCTTGCAGCACAAAGCGGCGCACCAGCACCTTCTGCGCCCCTTGCAGCGCGAGCCCTTGCACGGGTGCCGCATCGGGCACGACTTTGCCGCTTGCTGCGGGCTGGCGCACCAGCGCCGGCGGGCGGTTCTGCTCGAGGATGCGGCCGGCATCCGGCAAGGCCTGTGCCAATGCAAAGGCCGGAGCGCTCAGGATGGCCAACGCCAGGCCGTTCTTGGTATGTTTCTGCACTTTCTTGTTTCCTGCTTCTTATCAGTTAGGGGCGCCGCCGGTGTTCACGCCACCGTCCAGCACCATGACGCGGCTGCCGCCGCCAATCGCATATTCCCGCTGCTCGCCGGCACGCGGCTGAGCCTGTGGCTGGGCCAGTACGGCATTCACGACGCCCTGCACCGGAGCGGCAATCTGCTGCGCCGCCGGGCTGACAGGCGCAGAGGCCAGCTGTACGGCCGCCTCGGCAGGCGCCGGATTCACCAGGCTGGTTTCCTTGGCAACGGCCGCCGGCATCGGCACCAGCGTGCCGCCGTCATTGGCCAGTTGTGCGCCCCAGTTGCCGCCCTGCCCGGCCGCCATGGCTTGGCCTGGCATGACGGGATTGACCGCGCTGCCAATGGCGTTTTCCGCTTCCTGCGGTGCACGCTGCACGACCATTACGCCATCGACATATTTCACGGTGTAGTTGGCCAGGGCATTGCCCTTGATGCTGATTGCGTAATTGCCGGCCCCCGATTCACGGGTGGCGCTGGTGCTGGCCTCGACACCATCCAGCAGCGATTCGGTGTCGCCGCCGACGAGGCCTTTGGCCGTCCAGGTCAGCGCCGGATTGCTGCCGCCGTAAGCGCGCACGTGGTCGTCCGCCTTGACGACCAATGCCTTGGGCGTAATCGATGCACTGGTGCTTGCATTGGCGACGCTGATGACATAGTTGGCGGCATCTGCGCCGGACAAAGCCAAGCCGGAAACGGAAACCTTCTTGCCCGTCCCAACATTCTTGTCGTTGAAGGCCGCATTGCCTGCCACTTGCAGGCTGTCGCCAGCGACGCGATCGTCGCCGTACGCTACCTTGGCGTCCCGCGAGCCGTCATAGACCTTGTCGATTCCGCTCACATTAACGTGCAGCGCGCGCTGCGCGATGTTTGCAGTAGGCTGCGCAACGAAGGTCACGGTGTAGTTGCCCGCGTCAGCGCCGCCCAGGCTGACGCCTGTCAGCGCCACTGCCTTGCCTGTACCCGCATTCTTGTCTGCAAAGGTACCCATTCCGCTGGCCAGGACCAATTGGTCGCCAGCCACGCGGTCGTCGCCGGCCAGGACTACCGAAGCGGTAGCCGTACCGTCATAAACCTTGTCGGCAGCTGCGACGGTGGCTGACAGCGCGCGCGGCGTGATGGCACCAGTGCCATGCGCCGTGGTGGATGCGAGCTGGTAATTACCAGCATCGCTTCCCGTCACGGTGATGCCGCTTGCGGTCACGGCTTTGCCGCTGCCCACATTCTTGTCGGAGAAGCTTCCGTTGGCGGACAGGACCAGCGCGTCGCCGGCAACACGGTTATCGGAAAGGCTCAGGGCAGCCACGGCATTACCGTCGTAAACCTTGCTGTTGCCTTGAGCCGAAACCGTCAGCGAGCGGCGGCCGATATCGGCTTGCGCGCTGGCAGTGGTGCTGGACAGGACGTAGTTGCCAGCGTCGGCTCCGGACAGTGCCAAGCCGCTCACGTTGATTGCCCTGCTGGCGCCAGCGCTCTTGTCAGCGAATGCCGCCGCGCCATTTACCGTCAGCGAATCGCCGGCGATCCTGTTGTCGGTATAACTCACACTGACTGCGGTGGTACCGTCATAGACCTTGTTCGCGCCGGTTGCGGCCACGGCCAGGGTGCGAGGCGTAATATCGGCGGAAGCGCCCGCATGGGTAGACGCCAGCACATAGTTTGCCGAATCGGCGCCCGACAGCGAAATGCCATCTATGCTCACGGCCTTGCCCACGCCCACATTCTTGTCGTTGAAAGCAGCGCTGCCAATGCCCAACACCAGCACGTCGCCAGACACGCGGTCGTCGCCCAGGGTCACGGAAGCCGCAGCCGACTGGTCATACACCTTGTTTGCTGCCGCGGCCGTTACGGACAGCGCGCGTTGCGAGATATTGGCAGTAGTGCCGGCTGACGTGGAGGACAAAGTGTAATTGTTCGCGTCGGCGCCGGACAGCGCAATGCCGCTCACGCTGACCGTCTTCGCGTTGCCGGCCTGCTTGTCGGCGAAGGCGGCATTGCCGCTCACCGTCAGCACGTCGCCGCTGACCCGGTTGTCGCCGAAGTTCACGCTGGCGGCATCGCTGCCGTCGTAGACACGGTCAATTCCGCTGGCCGTGACAGTCAGGCTGCGCGCGACGATATCGGCGCTGGTGCTGGCCGTGGTGGAAGCCAAAGCGTAGTTACCCGCATCAGAGCCGCTGATTGCAATGCCGCCGACGCTTATCGTTTTGCCGGTGCCGGCGTTCTTGTCGGCGAAGGATGCACTGCCGCTCACATCGAGCACATCGCCGGCTACACGGTTGTCGCTCAAGTTCACAGTCGCAGCAGCCGTGCCGTCATAGACCTTGTTGTTGCCGCTCGCCATCACGGCCAGCGTGCGCTGCGCAATCGAAGCGGTGCTGGTGGCGGTCGTCGATGCCAGGGCGTAGTTGCCGGCATCCATTCCGGACAGCGACAGGCCCGTGGCAGTTACAGTCTTGCCAGTACCAGCATTCTTGTCGGTGAAGGCCGCGCTGCCCGACACAACCAGCACATCGCCGCTGACCCGGTTGTCCGAATAGCTGACTGCTGCCGCCGCTGTGCCATCGTAAGTCTTGTCCGAAGCATTCAGGCCCACCGTCAGCTGGCGTTGCGTAATGTCAGCCGAAGCCTGCACGGTGGTCGAGGACAGTGCGTAGTTGCCGGAATCGGCGCCCGACAATGCCAGGCCGCTCACGTTGACCGTCTTTCCGTTGCCGGCATTCTTGTCGTTGAAGGACGCGCTGCCGCCAAGGCTGAGCACATCGCCTGCCACCCGGTCATCGCCCAGCGTGACGCTGGCGGCCACGCTGCCGTCGTAGACCTTGTTGGCGGCGACCGCGCTTACGTTCAACGCGCGCTGGAGGATATTGGCCGTGGTGCTGGCCGTGGTGGCGGACAGCGCATAGTTGCCGGAATCGGTACCCGACAAGGCCAGGCCGCTCACATTGACCGTCTTGCCATTGCCAGCATTTTTGGTATCGAAGGAAGCGCTGCCGCTCACGGTGAGCACATCGCCCGCCACGCGGTCATCGCCGAGGTTCACGGTCGCAGCGGCCGTGCCGTCATATACCTTGTTGTTGCCACCCGCCGTCACAACCAGCGTGCGCTGCGCGATGGAGGCGGTGCTGGTGGCGGTCGTCGATGCCAGGGCGTAGTTGCCGGCATCCGTTCCGGACAGCGACAGGCCCGTGGCAGTTACAGTCTTGCCAGTACCAGCATTCTTGTCCGCGAAGGCCGCGCTGCCCGACACAACCAGCACGTCGCCGCTGACCCGGTTGTCCGAATAGCTGACTGCTGCCGCCGCCGTGCCGTCGTACGTCTTGCCCGAAGCATTCAAGCCCACCGTCAGCTGGCGTTGCGTAATGTCGGCCGAGGTCTGCGCGGTGGTCGAAGACAGCAAGTAGTTGCCGGAATCGGCGCCCGACAATGCCAACCCGCTCACGTTGACCGTCTTCCCGTTGCCGGCATTCTTGTCGTTGAAGGACGCGCTGCC
>JBCNOP010000107.1:0-16537 GCA_039593775.1 Pseudoduganella sp. | reverse complement strand
TTAAAGCGTGTGGGTGGCACGGGACGAGCGCAGCGCGGCGCCCAGGATTTCTTCGATCCGCAGGCGGGTACGGGTGCCGGTCTCGTCGTCCGGGAAATGCACGCCGATGCCTTGCGTCTTGTTGTTGGCCGCGCCTGGCGGCGTGATCCAGACGACCTTGCCGGCAATCGCGTATTTGGCGGGATCGTCCATCAGCGTCAGCAGCAGGTAGATCTCGTCGCCAATCTTGTAGGGCTTCTGGGTCGGCACGAACATGCCGCCATGCTTCAGGAACGGCATATAGGCAGCATACAAGGCCGCCTTTTCCTTGATGGCGAGGGACAGTACGGTTGGCCGGTTGACGGCCGCGGCGCCTGGTTCGGTAGGGCTTGCGCTCATTTTTTCCTTTCTTCAGCTACAGCAAGCAGTGTAGTCAAGAAGCATATCTTCAATAAACAGTTTCGGCGACAGCGGATGGTCGGAAGTCGCGCGCCTTTCGTTGGCGCCCTTGATCGCTCCCATCAGGCGGCTGATGTTCACCTTGTCCGCCAGCCCGGCCAGCTCACGCTGGTAACGGGGATAATAACGGATGTTACCTGCAAGTTTGTACGAAAACAGATCGTAAAGCCAGCGTTGTTGCCATGATACCAAGGCACTGAGTGGCACTTTTTGCAATTTGTCCGCGGTTTTCAGGGCGACTTCGACGCTTGGACGGGCCAGGCATTGCAGGAAAGCGTCCAATTCTTCGCGATTGCCTGTTTCGGAGGCAGCGGCCGCGGCCAGCGGCGAGCCGCCCTGTTCGCGCAGCCAGCTATCGGCATCGGGCACACCTTGTTCTTTCAGCCAGGCCAGCGCTTCGGCGTGGGATGGCATCGGCATGGCAAATTTGCGGCAGCGCGACAGGATGGTCGGCAGCACGCGGTCCAGGCCGTTGGAGGACAGCAGGAAGACGGTCCCGGGCGGCGGTTCCTCCAGGGTTTTCAGCAAGGCGTTCGAGGCTGGCATGTTCAGCGCTTCGGCCGGATACAGCACCACAACGCGCAGCCCCTGGCGGTGGGTCGAGATGTTCATGAAGTCGGCCAGGGCGCGGATCTGTTCGATCTTGATCTCTTTGGAAGGCGCTTTCTTGGCGGCCTTCTTGTCTTCGCCCTCCTCGCCTTCGGCCAGCTCATCCTCGAAAATCTCCGGCCGCACGCGGCGGTAGTCCGGATGGCTATGCTGCAGGAACCAGCCGCAGCTAGGGCATTCGCCGCAGGCGTGGCCGTCCGGGCGCGCGTTTTCGCACAACAGGGCCTGGGCGAACTGTTCGATGAAGTCAGCCTTGCCGATGCCGGTGGCGCCATGGAACAGGATGGCGTGCGGCATGCGCTGGCGCAGCTGCTGCAGCTGCTGCCAGGCGCCGTGCTGCCACGGGTAGACCTGGCCGCTCAAGCAAGCGCTCCTACGATCTGCGCCAGTTCAGCCTGGATGTCGGCAATGCTGCGGGTCGAATCGATCACGCGGAAGCGCTGCGGCGCTTCGGCGGCGCGGCGCAGGTACTCGGCGCGGGTGGCCATGAAGAAGTCGGCCTTTTCGCGCTCGAAACGGTCGAGGTCGCGGGTCGCATCGAGGCGCGCACGCGCGACTTCCAGCGGCACGTCGAACAGGATGGTCAAGTCCGGTTCCAGGTCAGGGTGCACCCAGTGCGCCAGGATTTCCAGCTTTTCGCGGCTCAGGCCGCGGCCGCCGCCCTGGTAGGCGAAGCTGGCGTCGGTAAAGCGGTCGGAAATGACCCAGGCGCCGCGCGCCAGGCCCGGTTCAATCACTTGCGCCACGTGTTCGCGGCGGCTGGCAAACACCAGCAGGGTTTCGGTCTCTACGTGCATGGCTTCGTGCAGCCACAGCTCGCGCAGCTTTTCGCCGAGCGGCGTGCCGCCCGGTTCGCGCGAGCTGACCAGCTCGAGTCCGCGTGCCTTGACCAGCTCGCCGACGAACTGGATATGGGTCGATTTGCCGGCGCCGTCGATGCCTTCGAACGTAATGAATTTACCGCGTTGTGTCATTTATTGTTTTTGGTACTGGTTGACCGCCCGGTTGTGGTCGGTCAGGTTATCGGAGAACTGGCTGGTGCCATTGCCGCGCGCCACGAAGTACAGCGCGCCGGATTTGGCCGGGGCCAGCGCCGCCGTCAGCGAAGCGACGCCCGGCAGCGAAATCGGGGTCGGCGGCAAGCCGACCCGCATATAAGTATTGTACGGGGTGTCGGTTTCCAGGTCCTTCTTGCGGATATTGCCGTCAAACTTGGGACCGATGCCGTAGATCACGGTCGGGTCGGTCTGCAGCAGCATGCCCAGCTTGAGGCGGTTCACGAAGACGGCGGCAATCATGTTGCGCTCGGATTTCTGGCCGGTTTCCTTTTCCACGATCGAGGCCATGGTCAGGGCCTCATAAGGCGTCTTGTACGGCAGGCCAGGATCGCGCTTTTCCCAGGCTTCGCCCAGGCGCTTCATCAGCATGCTGTGCGCCTGGCGGAAAATCGCCAGTTCGCTGGAATTCTTGGCAAACAGGTAAGTATCCGGGAAGAACAAGCCTTCCGGGTCCTTGAAATCGGGATTGATGCGCGCCATCAGCTCGCGGTCGCTCAGGTCGGCAGTATCGTGCTTCAGCCCGCTATGCGCGGCGATTGCCTGGCGCATCTGGCGGAAGGTCCAGCCTTCGATGATGGTCAGCGATTCCTGGGCAAATTCGCCGCGCACCAGCTGGCCGATCAGGCGCATTGGTGTTGTGCCAGGTTTAAGCTCGTACGTGCCAGCTTTGAGCTGCCCGCTCTTGCCGGTAACGCGGGCCAGCAGGTTGAACATCAGCGGCTGGATTGGCACGCCGGCAGCGGCCATTTGCTGGCCGGCGGCGCTGGCGCCGCTGCCTTTGCTGATCGTGAATTCAATGGCGGGTTCCTGGCCAATGACAGGCTGTCCCGCCCACCAGGCAAACCCGCCCACGGCCCCGGCCGCGGCCAACAATCCCAGTGCGATCGACTTCTTGATAAACGCCATTTCCAAATGCCCGTTCGATAA
Source organism: Pseudoduganella sp. (assembly GCA_039593775.1). Lineage (GTDB taxonomy): Bacteria > Pseudomonadota > Gammaproteobacteria > Burkholderiales > Burkholderiaceae_D > Rugamonas. The sequence continues at coordinate 13,505 of JBCNOP010000107.1, read as the reverse complement.
CCCAATCTTGAACCAGTTTCAGCCTGGACGACAGCGTTTTCCAAGCCCCCGGCGCAATTTGCGCGGGATCACTATAATGAAGCCCGTAATAATAATGCTTTCATCGCCAGAATACGGAACTTTATGAATAACTGGAATCAACTTTTGACACAGGAACAAGAAACACTGACCACAAGCCAGCTTGCGACCGGCTTTGTCGCGCCCCTGACCGACCAGGGGCTGATCGCCTTCAGCGGCGAAGAATCGGCCAGTTTCCTGCACAACCAGTTGACCAACGACGTCGAGCACCTGGGCCTGGGCGACGTGCGCCTGGCCGGCTATTGCTCGCCCAAAGGCCGCCTGCTGGCCACCTTCCTGATGTGGAAGACCGAAGAAGCGATCTTCCTGCAGTTGCCGCGCGCGATCCAGCCGGCGGTGCAGAAGCGTTTGCAGATGTTCATCCTGCGCAGCAAGACCAAGCCGGCCGACGTGACCGAGCAATATGTGACGCTCGCCCTTGGCGGCGGCGATGCCGAGGCAGTGCTGCAGACCTGGTTCGACGTGCTGCCGGCCAAGCCGTTCAGCAAGATCGACCATCCGCTGGGCACGGTGCTGCGCGTGGCCGATGCTTTCGGATCGCCGCGCTACCTGTGGCTGGCTTCAGCCGAAACCGCGTCGATGGCGGCTTCCATGCTGAAGGACCGCCTGCTCGTGGGCGGCAATGAAGCCTGGCGCCTGTCCGAAATCCATGCCGGAGTGCCGCAAGTGGAACCGGCCACCCAGGAACAGTTTGTGCCGCAGATGGTCAATTTCGAGCTGCTGGGCGGCGTGAACTTCAAGAAAGGCTGCTACCCGGGCCAGGAAATCGTGGCACGCAGCCAGTACCTGGGCAAGCTGAAACGACGCACCGCACTGGCGACCATCGCCGATTTGTCGGCCGCGCCGGGCGCCGAAGTATTTTCCCCTGCCGATCCGGAACAGCCGTGCGGCATGGTGGTCAACGCCGCGCGCAACGGTGCCGGTGGTGTCGATGCGCTGGTAGAAATGAAGCTGGAGGCGCTGGAAGCGGGCGACGTGCGCTTCGGCTCGGCCAGCGGGCCGGCTTTGCAGTTCAAGCCCCTGCCCTACGCGCTGGATAAGCTCGACGTCTGAACATGGACCTCTACGTGTATTACAAGGTGCAGGCCGCACAGGCGGCTGGCCTGCAGGGGGCGGTTATTGCCATGCAGTCGGCGCTGGCGGCGGCGCATGGCGTGGCGGCGCAGCTCAAACGACGGCCGGAGGCGCCAGACGGCGTGCAGACCTGGATGGAGGTTTATCCGGCGGTTGCCGGCGCTTCTTTCCTTGCTGCGCTCGATGCGGCAGTGGCCAAAGCCGGGCTGGCGCGCTGGATCGCTGGTCCGCGCCACGTTGAAATCTTTGAGGATTTGCCGCCATGTGCCTGATTGTCTTTGCCTGGCAGGTGGTGCCGGGGGTACCGCTGATTGCGGCTGCCAACCGGGATGAATTTTTCGACCGGGATACGACGCCTGCCGCGCCGTGGCCCGACGCACCGCATATTTATGCAGGGCGCGACCTGAAGGCTGGCGGAAGCTGGATGGGCATCACCCGGCCCGCCGGCGCGGACGGCGCGAACGCGGAAGCGGGTTTCGGCGGGCCTTCCCGCTTCGCTGCAATCACTAATGTGCGCAATCCGCAAGAACACAACCCGCTGGCGCCTTCGCGAGGCCAGCTGGTGGCCGATTTCCTGGCCAGCGAGGTGACGGCGCAGGAGTATGTGGCGCAGATTGCGCCGCGCGCCGCGGAATACAACGGTTTCAACCTGGTCCTGTGCGACGGCAAGGAGCTGGTCTGGTACTCGAACAAGGGAAGTGATGATGCGCGCAACGGCAAGCCGCTGGAGCCGGGGATTTATGGCCTGTCGAACGCCCTGCTCGACTCGGCCTGGCCCAAGGTGCTGAAGACCAAGGCGCAATTTGCCAGCCTGCTATGCCTTGGTGCGCCGGAAGACGCCTACTTCGAGATGCTGTCCGACACGACCCGCGCGCCCGACATGCGTTTACCGGAAACCGGCGTGCCGCTGGAACTGGAACGGCTGCTGTCAGCCGTGAAGATCGAATCGCCGAATTACGGCACGCGCAGTTCGACCGTCGTGAAATTGTATTCAGACGCGCCGGCCGAACTGCACGAAATCCAGATCCGTTAAGGAAGCTGCTCGCGCACGCAGGACGGTTTTTCCTTGCCCTGGCGGGTGCAGGAAATCAGGGTGCGGGTGCCGGTATCGATGGCATAGAAATGGGTCGGGCCGTTGGCCGTGGCAGGCGCCGCGGCTGCGGCTGGCCATTGCATGCCTGCGCTGCCAACCTGGGCCTGCGCGACCTGGATCGGGCTGATGGAACCGGCGAGGAAGCCCGCGCCAAACACTGCGCAAACACCGAGCGCGATGATCGAACGTTTCATTTTCAACTCCTAGAATTCGTAGTGCATTTCGATGTGGGGAATGCCCGCTTCGTAGAAAACATCACCTGCCATGGCGAAGCCGTGGGCCAGGTAAAACTCCGCCGCATGGGTCTGGGCGCTGAGGACAACCTTTTCGTCGCCGCGCTCGCGGGCTTTCTCCATCAAGCCTTTGAGGATGGCGCCGCCAACGCCGGCGCCGCGCGCGCTGCGCAGCACTGCCATGCGGCCGATATGGCCATCCGGCAGCAGGCGGCCGGTGCCAAGCGGCGTGCCGGTGGTGTCGTAGGCAACTGCATGCAGGCAGACGATATCCCTGTCGTCCATTTCCAGGTCGGCAGGCACGTTCTGTTCCTGCACGAAGACTTCCATGCGGATCGGTTTTGCGTCGGCCTGCATGGCGGCCCAATCGCCAAAGCGGAGTGTTGTCGTCATGCCGCGCATTCTCTCACAACATTGCGCGCAGGGCTTCACGAACCTGGGGCGTGGCTTCGTAAGGGTCGGCCGGATTGTTCTGCGCCACCATGTCGCGCGCCCGCTGCGCCACGCCGTCCAGTGCCTGCGGGTGGGTGAAGATGTAGAACTTGTCGCCGGCGATGGCGGCAAAGGTCAGTTCCGCCACATCGTGCGCCGATACCTTGCCGGAGGTGACGGCCTTGGTCACCATGGCTTGCGCCGCCATCTGGCTGGCAGTCGGCTTGCCTTCCATCGGCTTGTCGCCAGGGCGGTTGCGGTGCGACTGGTGGATGCCGGTCGGGACGAAGAAGGGGCACAGCACCGAGGCGCCGATGGGCGCCTGCACCAGCGACAGGTCGTGGTACAGGCTTTCGGTCAGCGCCACCACGGCGTGCTTGGAGACGTTGTAGACGCCCATCACCGGCGGACAAAGCACGCCGGCCATGGAGGATGTGTTGACGATGTGGCCTTCGTAGCCGGGTTCGCGCTTGGCGCATTCCAGCATCAAAGGCGTGAAGATGCGCACGCCGTGGATCACGCCGGAGACGTTGACGCCCATCACCCAGTCCCAATCGGCTTCCGTCGCTTCCCACAGCAGGCCGCCGAAGCCGACGCCCGCGTTGTTGAAGACAAGGTGTACCGCGCCGAACTCGCGCATGGCCGCATCGGCCAATGCCTGCACGTCGTCCGACTTGCGCACGTCGCAACGCACGGCCACGACCTGGGCGCCCTGCCCGCGCAGCTCCGCCGCCGTGGCGTCGAGCGCGTCCTGCTGGACGTCAGCCAGCACCAGCTTCATGCCGAGCGAGTGGGCTTTCAGCGCGAATTCGCGGCCAAAGCCGCTCGCGCCACCGGTGATTACTGCAACCTTGCCTTGGAAGTTTTTCATGGGATCAGTTTCACAAGTTGTTTGCCGAAGTTGTGGCCTTGCAGCAGGCCGATCAGGGCGTCCGGCGCGGAGGCCAGGCCCTGGGAAATCGTTTCGCGGTATTTGAGCTTGCCGGCTGCGACCAGCCTGCCCATTTCGGACAGGCCCTGCGGCCACATGTCCATATGCTCGGTAACGATGAAGCCGCGCAGCGTGATGCGGCTCAGGAGCAGCTTTTTGGCGTTGCGGATCGGGATATCGGCGCCGGTGTAGCCGGCCAGCAGGCCGCACAGGGCGACGCGCGCGAAGGCGTTGCTGCGGCCCAGCGCGGCATCGAACACTTCTCCCCCGACGTTCTCGAAAATGGCGTCGATGCCATCCGGCGTGGCGGCGGCCAGGTCGGCCTTCAGGTTGCCCGCCTTGTAATCGACACAGGCGTCAAAGCCAAGTTCGCGCACCACGTAGTCGCACTTCTCCCTGCCGCCGGCAATACCGACGGCGCGGCAACCGGCCAGCCTGGCCAGCTGGCCGACGGCGCTGCCGACCGCGCCGCTGGCGGCGGATACGACCACGGTCTCGCCCAGCTTGGGCCGCAGGATTTCGTGCATGCCGTACCAGGCGGTCATGCCGGGCATGCCGACCACGCCCAAATGGGCCGAGGCCGGGATCACGCTGGTGTCCACCTTGCGCAAGTCAGTGCCGTCGGACACGCCCATCTCGGCCCAGCCGAACATGCCGGCCACGAACTCGCCGACAGCGAAGTTGGCGTTGCGCGATTCGACCACTTCGCCGACGGTGCCGCCGATCATGGTCTGCTCGAGCGGCTGCGGCGCGGCGTAGCTTTTCGCTTCGCTCATGCGGCCACGCATATAGGGGTCGAGCGACAGGTAATGGTTGCGCACCAGCAGCTGGCCCTCGGCCAGTGCCGGCACGTCGACTTCTTCAAGCCGGAAATTTTCCGGCACGACGGCACCGCGCGGGCGCGAGGCCAGCACGATGCGATGATACTTGGTCATGCAAACTCCTTAGACTGCCGAGACCCCGCCGTCTACTGCGAGGACCTGGCCAGTGATATGCCGGCCGGCGTCGGAAGCGAACAGCGCAACTGCGCCCTTCAGGTCTTCGTCGCCGCCCAGGCGCTGCAGCGGTGCTGCCGCTGCCAGCTTGTCTTCGCCCATGGCCTTGATCACGCCTGCGCTCAGCTTGGACGGGAAAAAGCCCGGCGCCAGCGCATTGACGTTGATGCCGTATTCGCCCCACTCGCCGGCAAGGGCGCGGGTGAAGTTGATCAAGGCCGCCTTGGACGTATTGTAAGCGACGGTCTTCATGGTGCCGGGGCCATTGCCGGCCAGGCCGGCGATCGATGCGATATTGATAATGCGGCCGGCGCGGCGCGGGATCATCGAGCGTTTGCCGACGGCCTGCGACAGCAGGAAAATGCTGCGCACGTTCAGGTTCATCACCTTGTCCCACGCTTCCAGCGGGTAGTCTTCGGCCGGCGCGCCCCAGGTGGCGCCGGCGTTGTTGACCAGGATGTCGATATGGCCGCCCAGCGCCTGCAGCGCCGCATCCACCAGCGGATCGATCGATGCTTCCTTGCCCAGGTCGGCGGCGATGGCGAAGGCTTCGACGCCATTCTCTTTCAGCACCGCGACTGCTTCGTCCAGGTCGGCCTGCTTGCGCGAGGTGACCACTACCTTGGCGCCCAGTTCGCCCAGCGCCAAGGCCATTTGCAGGCCCAGGCCGCGCGAGCCGCCGGTCACCAGGGCGGTTTTGCCTTTGAGGTCGAAGAGTTGCTGGGTAGTTCGCATGATCGAGTCCTTATATTGAGTAATCCATGCACTGGCGCGCATCGCGCACAGCGCTGAAGAAGGGTTTAAGTGCCTGGTGCTGCGGGTGCGACTGGTAAGCGTCGAGCGCTTCCCTGCTGTCGAATTCGGAGTACAGCACGACGTCGTAGGTCGCTTCCAGGCCTGCTTCGGCAATGCCGACTTCGAGTTTCAGGATGCCTGGCACGATGCCGGCGCAGGCCAGCAACTGCTCCTTCATCCTGGCGGCGTTCGTGGCGCGGTCGGCGCCTTCGGCGTGCTCTTTCAGCTTCCACATGACGATGTGCTTGATCATTCGTTCATCCTCAGAACCACGCGTCCTGCATGTCGAGCGTGGTGGTGTCGAGAGCGGCCAGCAAATCCAGTTGCGGCTGAACCTTGGGCAGCTCCCATTGGTAGAAATAGCGGCAGGCTTGCAGTTTGCCGCGCCGGAAGCTGTCGTCTTCCGGCAGCCTGGCCACGGCCGCCATGGCTTGCTGCAGCCAGATCCAGGCAACCACCACATGTCCCACCGCCTCGAGGTAGACCGTGGCGTTGGCCAGGGTCTGGTTAAGGTCGGGGGCAGCATACAGGGCCTGCGTGACTTCTTCAACCCGGCGCCAGGCGGCGTCGAGCGCGTTGGCGTGGCCCAGCAACTGGCGTGCACCGGCGCCGCGGCCTGCACGGCGTGCGCTTTGCACGGTGGCATGCACTTCTTCGGCCATGGTCCTGAGCAGGGCGCCGTCATGGATGCTGGCTTTGCGGCCCAGCAAGTCCAGGCCGTGGATGCCGTGCGTGCCTTCGTGGATCTGGTTCAGGCGGTTGTCGCGGTAGAACTGCTCGACGTTATACTCGCGCGTGTAGCCGTAGCCGCCGTGCACCTGGATCGCCAGGTTGTTGGCTTCCAGCCCCCATTGCGAAGGCCAGGACTTGGTAATCGGTGTCAGGAATTCCAGCAGGCGGCCGGCACGCTGGCGGATTTCCGGCGTGTCGCCGGTATGCTCGTCGTCGACCAGGCGCGCGCTGTACAGGCATAGCCCGAGCGCGCCTTCGACGTACGCTTTTTGCGCCAGCAGCATGCGGCGCACGTCGGTGTGGGCGATGATCGGCAGCTGCGGCGAGGATGGGTCCTTGGCGGCCGGGTGGCGGCCTTGCGGGCGCTCGCGGGCATAGTCGAGCGCGTGCAGGTAGCCGGTGTAGCCCAGTACCGCCGCTGCCAGGCCGACGCCGATGCGCGCCTCGTTCATCATGTGGAACATATTGAGCAGCCCCTGGCCTTCGCGGCCGACCAGGTAGCCGATGGCGCCGCTGCGCCCGCCCGGCTGCCAGCGCCCTTCGCCGAAGTTCAGCAGGCAGTTCGTGGTGCCGCGGTTGCCCATCTTGTGGTTCAGGCCTGCCAGGGCGATGTCGTTGCGCTCGCCGTTGTCGAGAAATTTGGGGACGATGAACAGCGAAATGCCTTTCACGCCCGGCACCAGCCTGCCGTCCGCGCCGGGGATCTTGGCCAGCACCAGGTGGACGATGTTCTCGGCCAGTTCATGCTCGCCGGCGGAAATCCACATCTTGTTGCCGGTCAGGCGGTATTGGCCGGCCGCGTCGGGATCGGGCTCGGCGCGCGTGGTGATGTCGGACAGGCTGGAGCCGGCTTGCGGCTCGCTCAGGCACATGGTGCCGAACCAGCGCCCTTCCAGCATCGGCCGCACGAAGTGTTCGACCTGCGCGCTGGAGGCGCACTTGAGCAGCGTGTTGGCATTGCCGATGGTGAGGAAGGCGTAGCTGGCCGTGGCCATGTTGGCGGCCGTGAAGTAGGCGGTAATCGCCTTCTCCACCGTTAGCGGCAATTGCATGCCGCCCAGCGCGTAATCCTGGCCGGCAGCCATCAGGCCTGCTGCGGAGAAGGCGTCCAGCGCGCGCTTGACCTCGGGGATCACGGTGACCCGTTCGCCGTCGAACTGCGGTTCCTGCTGGTCGCTCAGCTTGTTGTGCGGGGCAAACAGGTCGGCCGCAATCTGTTCGGCCGTGTCGAGGGCGGCCGTGAAGGTTTCCCGGCTATGGTCGGCAAAGCGCGGACGTCGCGCGAGGCTTTCGGCGTCGAGCCAGTCATACAGCATGAATTCGACATCGCGGCGATTCAGCAGCCGGGACGACATCACACCACCTCGAACAGGCCTGCCGCACCCTGGCCGCCGCCGATACACATGGTGACCACCACGTATTTCACGCCGCGCCGCTTGCCCTCGATCAGCGCGTGGCCGACCATGCGTGCACCTGACACGCCGTAGGGATGGCCGACGGCGATGGCGCCGCCGTTCACGTTCAGGCGGTCCATCGGGATGCCCAGCTTGTCGGCGCAATACAGCACCTGCACGGCAAAGGCTTCGTTCAATTCCCACAGGCCGATGTCCTCGACTTTGAGGCCGGCGCGCTGCAGCAGCTTGGGCACCGCAAACACGGGGCCGATGCCCATTTCGTCCGGCTCGCAGCCGGCGACAGCAAAGCCGCGGAAGATGCCGAGCGGCTGCAGGCCTTTGGCGGCAGCCGCGCTGTCGCTCATGACGATGGCGCAGGACGCACCGTCAGAAAACTGGCTGGCATTGCCGGCCGTGATCACGCCGCCCGGCACCGCCGTGCGGATGCCGCGCACCGCTTCGATGGTCGTGTCGGCGCGGATGCCCTCGTCGGCTGCGATCGTGACCTGGCGCGTGCCCAGCATGCCGGTCGACTTGTCGGCCACGCCCATGGTCACGGTCATCGGCACGATCTCGGCGTCGAAGCGCCCTGCCGCCTGCGCTGCTGCGGCGCGCTGCTGGCTCTGCACGCCGTATTCATCCTGGCGCTCTTTCGCGATGCCGTAGCGTTTGGCGACAATTTCAGCCGTCTGCAGCATCGGCAGGTAGATGGCCGGCTTGTGCTCGTTCAGCCACGCGTCCTTGTACATGTGCATATTCATTTCCTGCTGCACGCAGGAGATCGACTCGACGCCGCCGGCGGCAAAGATCTCGCCCTCGCCGGCGATCACGCGCTGCGCCGCCGTGGCAATGGCCTGCAGGCCGGACGAGCAGAAACGGTTGACGGTCATGCCGGGCACCGTGACCGGGGCGCCGCCGCGCAAGGCGATCTGGCGCGCGATATTGCCGCCGGTGGCGCCTTCGGGATTGGCGCAGCCCATGATCACGTCTTCCAGCTCGCCCGCTTCAATGCCGGCGCGGGCAATTGCCGCCTGCAGCACGTGGCCGCCGAGTGTGGCGCCGTGGGTCATGTTGAAGGCGCCTTTCCAGGATTTGGCGAGGCCGGTACGGGCGGTTGAAACGATGACTGCGTCGGTCATGGAGGTCTCCTGAGTAGGTGTTTCGAACCAGCATAGCACAGTTTTAGCACGGTCGTTCGCTAAATTGTTTGCTGTGTAAGTTTTGTGTAAGTTTCAAGCAAGCATGACGTAAGGAACCGGGTCCAGACTGCATCCTGCCGTTGAAGCATTTGAAACGCTAACTATTAATCTGGAGACAAGCATCATGGCAATTAGTTCTGGCACCGCCGACGGGCGGAGCATCGGCGGCGGCAAGGCCGCACCGATGACCAAGGAAGAGAAGAAGGTCATCTTCGCCTCTTCGCTCGGTACCGTGTTTGAATGGTACGACTTTTACCTTTACGGTTCGCTGGCGTCCATCATCGCCAAGCAGTTCTTCGTGGGCGACCCGACCACCTCCTTCATCTTCGCGCTGCTGGCTTTCGCTGCCGGCTTCATTGTGCGCCCGTTCGGCGCCATCGTGTTCGGCCGCCTGGGCGACATGATCGGCCGTAAATACACCTTCCTGGTAACCATCCTGATCATGGGTCTGTCGACCTTCATCGTCGGCTTGCTGCCGAACTACGCCAGCATCGGCGTGGCGGCGCCCATCATCCTGGTGACCCTGCGCCTGCTGCAAGGCCTGGCGCTGGGCGGCGAGTATGGCGGTGCAGCGACCTATGTGGCGGAACACGCGCCGCACGGCAAGCGCGGCATGTTCACCGCCTGGATCCAGACTACCGCAACGCTGGGCTTCTTCCTGTCGCTGCTGGTGATCCTGGCCTGCCGCAATTCGATGCCGCTGGAAGAATTCGAGTCCTGGGGCTGGCGCATTCCATTCCTGGTGTCCGTGGCGCTGCTGGGCATCTCGGTGTGGATCCGTATGTCGATGAACGAGTCCCCTGCTTTTGCCAAGATGAAGGCTGAAGGCAAAACGTCGAAAGCGCCGCTGAGCGAAGCGTTCGGCCAGTGGAAAAACCTGAAGATCGTGATCCTGGCGCTGGTAGGCCTGACCATGGGCCAGGCAGTGGTGTGGTACACCGGCCAGTTCTACGCGCTGTTCTTCATGATCCAGACGCTGAAGATGGATATCGCCACCGCGAACATCCTGATCGCCATTGCGCTGATCCTGGCGACGCCATTCTTCATCTTCTTCGGCAGCCTGTCGGACAAGATCGGCCGCAAGTGGATCATCCTGGGCGGCTGCCTGATCGCAGCGGCAACCTATTTCCCGCTGTTCGGCGCCCTGACCCACTACGGCAACCCGCAGCTGGAAGCGGCGATCAAGAATTCGCCGGTGGTGGTGGTGGCTGATCCGGCATCGTGCCACTTCCAGTTCAATGCGACCGGCGAGAAGAAATTCCCGTCCTCCTGCGACATCGCGACGTCGATGCTGTCGAAAGCTTCCGTGGCCTATACCCGCCAGGATGCGCCCGCCGGCAGCGTGGCGGTAATCAAGGTCGGCGACAAGGAAGTCCAGTCGTTCAATGCGACCATGACTCCCGATGGCCTGAACTTTGACGCCGCGTCCAAAGACAAGGAAAAGGCGCTGAAGAAGGATGTTGGCGAAACCGTCAAGGCTGCGGGCTATCCGGCCAAAGCCGACCCGGCGCAGATCAACAAGCCGATGATGGTGCTGATCCTGTGGGTGCTGGTGATCTACGTGACCATGGTGTACGGCCCGATCGCCGCCATGCTGGTGGAACTGTTCCCGACCCGCATCCGCTACACGTCGATGTCGCTGCCATACCATATCGGTAACGGCTGGTTCGGCGGCCTGCTGCCAACTACCGCTTTCGCACTGGTGGCGTTCAAGGGCGACATCTACTACGGCCTCTGGTATCCGATCGTGGTTGCTTTGGCGACCCTGGTGATCGGTGCGCTGTTCATCCGTGAGACCAAAGACAACAACATCTACGCACAAGACTAAGCGGCCCTGCCGCTGCCCGAAAGCCGCCCTTCCCGGGCGGCTTTTTCTTTTAGCGCCGCTTCGCGCTGTGTTCCAGTGCGTAGGTGGCGGTGCGGTCGATGATGGTGCCGCCCAATTCGGCGATCTGGCTGGCAAAAGCTTCGTTGCCGATCGTTTCGCTCAGTGCGACAAAGGCCAGGCCGCCAACCATTGGCAGCGTGTAGTCTTCCAATTCATCCGGGCGTGGTGGGCGCGGGCGTGGGCCGCGGCCGGGCCAGTTGAGTGGTGGACGCGGTACGGTGCCGCACCAGTCGTCCAGGATGGCTTTGAGGAAGCCTTTGGTATCGCCGCCTTGCGTCAGGATGGCGGCAGCGGCGTCGACCTGGCGCTGGGCCACGTCAACGGCGGCGAGCTGCGCTTGCAGCCACGGATCGGGTTGCGGGCCGGCCAGCTGTGCCGCGTGCTGGAATTTCTTGCCGAGCGGGCCGCCGCCGATCACTTCCCAGATTTGGGGATGGGTGCGGGCGATGATCTTCGCCAGCGTTGTGCTGATGTGCAAAAGTTCTGACATGGCGTCTCCTCCAGAACAGTTGGGGGTATCGGAGACGCCGGAGCGGCGGCTCCTGCAATGACTCTACGCCGCAAATGGCTGCAGATATTCACGCTTTGTCACGACGTCCCTCATGTGCCGTGTATTTTTTGCTATTGCCGCGTGGCAATGCAATAATTCCGGCATCTTGATAGACTCACATTTCATGAATTTCGTTCACTGGCGTTTTGCCGGCAAACTTCTTGGCACGCTGCTCCTTCTGTCCGGAGCTGCAGGCGCCCTTTTCGCCGGCTTCGCTTTCAGCCGCTTCGGCACCTTTTACCAGGTGTCGCTGTTGGCAGGACTTGCCTTGTCGCTGGCCTTCCTGGCTGCATTGTGGCGGTTGTGGCGCGCACCGGAGCGTTCGATTTTTGCCCTGGTGATGGTGGGGCTGGGCGGAATCTGGGTCTGCGCCCCTCTTGCCTGCCGCTTTGTGCAAGGCATACTGTACCGCGACTATGCCGCCCCGATTGATGGCCATGCTGCGTCGGTCGAGCTGGTCTACGAGGGCTACCAATCGCCGTTTAATCACGTGTTTTCGCTCGCCGAAGCGATTGCAGCCGGCTTTTCCGAACTGCGTGTCGACGGCCTGGCCTACACCGCCCACCATGAGCTCTCTTATGTGCGGCGCAACGCGTCCGGGCAGCGCCCGCGCTACCGGGTGATCGAAAAAGTCATCACGCCACCGGAAAAGCCCTGGGCGGGCAACTGGCCCGAACGTGGCGACATCGAAATCAGTGTGCTCGACACCCAGTCGGGCCAAGTGATTGGCCGCTGGCATGGGCCGACAGAGCGTGGCTTGCGCGGTCCAATGGCCGGAAAGTTTGTCGGCACCATCCTGAAGCCTTCAATGGTGCAGCACGCGCCGGTTGCTTATGACGACAAAGGCACCATTGTCGGCATCGAGGCCGGGGCGGGCGAATTTCCTCGCATTGAGCGGGTGCCAATGCACGGCTGTCCCGCTGCGTACTCGGTGGAAACTGGCCGCGGAGAAATGAGAAGCACCGAACTGCACACACCTGGCTGGAACTATGGCGTGCTGCGCGGGCACACCAGCGTCGTCTGCACGGCCGAGGGCATCTTCGTCTCCAGCTTCGGCGGCTATTACACCCGGCAGGGCTACACCAACAATCTGGTGGACGTGCTCCAGCTGTCCGAAGATGGCATCACGATGGCACAGGTTCATGCCACGGTTCCGGAGCTCGACCAGCGCTTCCGCGCCCTGCTGCCGGTGGTCGAGCGCATCGAGCGGCAAGGCGATCGGCTTGTCCTGCGAACCCTCTATTACACTGCCGGCCAGCCAGCAACGCTACGCTACATTGTCGACCTGGCGCTGGAGCTTGCCCCGGCAAGCACATCGTTCAGGCAATGATGCGCAGCGAGTAGTCAGTGGCCTTGATATCTTTGGTCAGGGCGCCGATCGAGATGCGGTGCACGCCGGTTTCGGCGATGGCGCGCACGGTCTCGAAGTTGACGCCGCCGGACGCTTCCAGCAGTGCGCGGCCGCCGTTCAGCTGCACGGCGGCGCGCATCATGTCGAGGTTGAAGTTGTCGAGCAGGATCGAGACCGCGCCTGCGCTCAGGGCCTCTTCCAGCTGTTCCAGCGTTTCCACTTCGACCTGGATGCTGACCTTGGCATCCAGCCGCTTGGCTGCGGCCAGTGCGGCCGTGATGCCGCCCGCTGCGGCGATATGGTTTTCCTTGATCAGGATGCCGTCGTACAGCGCCAGGCGCTGGTTCTGGCCGCCGCCCACGCGCACCGCGTACTTCTGCGCCAGGCGCAGGCCCGGCAGCGTCTTGCGCGTGTCGAGGATGGCGGCCGTGGTGCCGGCGACCACGTCGACATAACGGCGGGTGGCCGTGGCCACGCCGGACAGCAGCTGCATGAAGTTCAGCGCCGAACGTTCGGCGGTCAGGATGGCGCGCGCCGGGCCGACTATGGTGCAGACCGGGGTGTTGGCGGCCATCAGGTCGCCTTCCGCGTAATGCCAGTCGATGCCGATCGAGGCGTCCAGCGCCACCATGACGCCTTCAAACCATTGCGCACCGCACAGCACCGCTTCCTCGCGCACGATGACGCGCGCGGTGGCGCGGCCATCCTCGGGCACCAGCTTGCCGGTCAGGTCGCCGGTGCCGATATCTTCCATCAGGGC
>JBCNOP010000106.1:0-16630 GCA_039593775.1 Pseudoduganella sp. | reverse complement strand
CATCCAAGCCCGCTGCCGTGAAACCGGCCGCCGATCCCGCTGCGCAATTTGCGAAAGTGAAGGCCATCATCGACCAGCGTTGCCTGGCCTGCCACTCCGCGACGCCCACGCAGCCGGGCTTTGCCACTGCGCCGGCCGGCGTAATGTTCGACACGGCCGACCAGGTGCGCCAGCGCGCCGCCCAGATCCACAAGCGCGCGGTGGAGCAGAAGGATATGCCAATCGGTAACCTGACCAATATGACTGATGCGGAACGCGCTGAGCTCGGCGCCTGGTTCGCCGCAGGAGCGAAATAATGAACGACAAAATCACCCAATGGATTGATGCCCACTTCGACGAGGAAGTAGCCTTCCTGCAGCAGGTGCTGCGTGTGCCGACCGATACCCCTCCCGGCAACAACACACCGCACGCGGATACCGTGGCAGAGCTGGTGAAGGCATATGGCTGGAGCGCCGAGAAGCATGCCGTGCCGGAACAGGAAGTGCGCGACTATGGTATGGAGTCGATCACCAACCTGATCATCCGCCGCCCATACGAGCCCGGCGGCCCGACCGTCGCGCTGAACGCGCACGGTGACGTGGTGCCGCCAGGCGAGGGCTGGACCTATCCGCCTTATGGCGGCGTGATCGACAACGGCTATATTTACGGCCGCGCCGCCGCCGTGTCGAAGTGCGACTTCGCCACCTACATTTTCGCCGTGCGTGCACTCGAAGCGCTGGGCGTCAAGCTGAAAGGCGGCGTTGAGCTGCACTTCACGTATGACGAAGAATTCGGCGGCCTGCTGGGGCCAGGCTTCCTGTTGCGCGAAAAACTGACCAAGCCGGATTTCGTAATCGCGGCGGGCTTCAGCTACAACATCGTCACCGCGCACAATGCCTGCCTGCAGCTTGAAATCACGGTGCACGGGAAATCCGGCCACGGCGCCATGCCGGAGACCGGCCACGATGCGCTGCAGGCGGCGACTAAGATCCTCAATGCGATCTACGGCCAGTTGCCGGAGCTGAAAAAGATCAAGTCCAAGGTGCCGGGTATAGATTCGCCGACCATGCTGGTGGGCCGCATCGACGGCGGCACCAATACCAACGTGGTGCCGGGCAAGGTCGTGATGAAGATGGACCGCCGCATGATCCCGGAAGAAGATCCGGTCGCGGTGGAGGCGCAGGTGCGCAAGCTGATCGAAGAAGCAGTACAGGGCGAGCCTGGAATCCGCCTTGAGATCAAGCGCTTGCTGCTGTCGCATGCCTTGCGCCCGCTGCCGGCCGGCGAAAAACTGGTGGCCAATTTGCAGAAGAACGCGCGTGAAGTGCTGGGCGAGGATATCCCGGCCGTGGGCACTCCGTTGTACGCCGATGCGCGCCTGTACGGCGAACAAGGCATTCCCGCAGTACTATATGGCGCTGGGCCGCGCAGCGTGCCCGAATCGAATGCCAAGAAGGCGGATGAAAAACTGCTGCTGGAAGACTTGCGCAAGGCAACCAAGATCGTGGCCCTGACTTTGCTTGACTTCCTCGCAGCCGAGTAAAAAGGGGAGTAGCAATGTTTGAGCGCAAGATGCTGGCCGGCTGGGGCGATATGGATTTCAACAGCCACATGGCCAACACGGCTTACCTGAACAAGGCGGGCGACATCCGCATGATGTTCCTGGGCGAGAATGGGTTCCCGATGGCGGAGTTCAAGCGCCTGAACATCGGTCCTGTCGTCATGAAGGACGATATCGCGTATTTCAAGGAAGTGCTGCTGATGGATACCATCACCGTGACGCTGGCGCTGGCCGGCATGTCGCAGGATGGCAGCCGCTGGATGCTGCGCAGCGATGTTTACCGCAGCGATGGAAAGCTGTCCGCCCGGATCAACAGCTCGGGCGGATGGCTGGACCTGACGGCGCGCAAGCTGGTCACGCCGCCACCGGCGCTGCTGGCAGCCTGGCATTCGCTTTACCAGACTGACGATTTTCAGACGCTGCCTTCCAGCGTGGCCAAAGCGTAAACCGGTAAACCAGGGTCTGACCCAAGGGTCAGACCCGCACCCGTGACAGCCGCCGATCGGGGCCCTGCATCACCGGTGTTACTTGAGGGTGCTCTCGAACAGCTTGTAGATGCGGCGGTACTGGTCGTACCAGCTTTCAGGCTGAACGTAGGCGTGGCGTTCCAGCGGGTATGCCGCCAGTTCCCAGTTATCCTTCTTCAGCTCGATGAAGCGCTGCGCCATGCGCACCGAATCCTGGAAGAACACATTGTCGTCCACCATGCCGTGGGCGATCAGCAGGTGGCCTTTCAGCTTGTCCGCGTACTCGATCGGCGACGATTTGCGGTACGCCTCCGGGTCGATGTCCGGCGTGTTCAGGATGTTGGCCGTGTAGCCGTGGTTGTAGGTGGTCCAGTCGGTCACCGGGCGCAGCGCGGCGCCGGCCTTGAACAGTTCAGGCTCGCGCAGCAGCGCCATGAAGGTCATGAAGCCGCCGTAGCTGCCGCCATAAATGCCGACCTTGTCGATATCGCCCTGGTGGTTGGCGGCCAGCCACTTGGCGCCGTCCACGTAGTCTTCCAGTTCAGGATGGCCCATCTGGCGGTAGATCGCCGTGCGCCAATCGCGGCCATAGCCCTTGGATGCGCGGTAGTCCATGTCCAGCACGATGTAGCCCTTTTCAACCAGCAGGTTGTGGAACATCTGTTCGCGGAAGTAGTTCGGGAAGCGGTTGTGGGTGTTCTGCAGGTAGCCCGCGCCGTGCACGAACATCACGATCGGGTACTTCTTGCCCGGTTCCAGCGTTGCCGGGCGATACAGCTTGGACCAGATCGGCTGGCCTGCGCCGTGGGTCGAAGGAACGGCGACCATCTGCGGCTGGATCCATTCGCGGGCCTTGTACTCGGCGCTGCGGGTATCGGTCAGCCTGGTGGCGGCGCCGCCAGCAGCAGGCACGGTGGCCAGCTGTGAAGGCACGTAGGCAGACGAATAATGCACCAGCAGCTTGCGCTGGTCCGGCGACAGGTCGAACTGTTCGACGCCGCCATTGAGCTGGGTCACTTCGCGCACGGTGGCATCCTTGGCGGAGGCGGAGCACACTTCGTATTCGCCTGGCGTGCGGCGGTTGCACAGCATGTAGGCCATGGTGCCGTCGGCATTCCACTTCACGTTGGACGCTTCCCATTTGCCGCCGGTCAGGGCGCGCTGCTTGCCGTCCGCGCCAAGGGTGTACAGGTGGGCGTAGCCGGTTTCTTCGGACATGAACCACAGCGTGCTGTTATCAGGCAGCCAGCCAAAGTCGTTGTAGCTGTAGTTGATCCACGCATTGTCGGTCAGGCGGTGCAGGGACTTCAGCTTGGCGCCTTCCAGGTCGATGCCGGCCAGCCAGCGATCCTTGTTGTCCACGGTGCGCAGCATGACGGCGACCTTGGCGCCGTTGTCGCTCCATGCGATGCCGTCGCCTTCGTCGGTCTCCAGGCGCGTGGCGCGGTTGCCTTTCAGGGCCGGCTGCTTGGCTGCTTCGCGCAGGCTGGCCAGCGGGTCGGTGGCGATGCCTGGCAGGGAGTCGAACGAGAGGTCCTTGATCGCGCCGGTGCGCAGGTCCACCAGTTTCAGCGACTGCGCCAGCGGCAGGTTGCGGCCAACGCGGGTGCGCTGGTCGTCGAATTCTTCGTAGCCCGACTCCGTCACGTAGCGCGGCATCTTGCCGACGCGGCCGTTCTCGCTGCTTTTCGGCGAGGTGGCAACCACCAGCCAGCGGCCGTCAGGCGACAGCGAGGAAGCATCGATGGAGACTTTCTCGCCGAAGTAGATCGGCGCAGGAGCGCGCGTGGCATCGGCCGCTCGTTCTTCCTTGGCGCGGGCACGCGTCTCGTCGCGTTCATCTTTCTGGCGCTTGAGGGTGGTGATCAGGCGCAGCTGCATATCGCGCAGGTAGTCTTCATCCGGTGCCGCGGCTGGGTCCTTGGCTGCGCGCGGCAAGGCGACAGGGGAGACCAGCCGGTCGGTGCGGCTCCAGCTGAACCAGTCGTTGCCAACCTTGAACTGCACGCTGCGGCCATCGGCGGAATACTGCGGCGAGGAAGCGTTGGCAGTGCCGCGGCTGATCTGCACCAGGGCGCCGGATTTCAGGTCGCGTTCGAACAGGTCGCCGTTGCGCAGCACGACGGCGCGCGTGCGCTCACGGTTGAAGACCATGTTCGGGCTGTCCTGGCTGGACAGCTCGGAGTCCGCTACCAGGCGTGGCTTGTCGCCGGCCTGGAAGGTGTCGCGCAGCGAGGAGCCGATGCGCTTTTGTTTATAGAAGATTTGCTTGCCGTCCCAGCTCCACCACGCCGCTTCTACGGGCGTGCCGATCCAGTCCGGGTGGGCCATGGCCTGGTCGAGGGTGATTGGGGTTGGAGTTGTAGCAAATGCAGGGGCAGCCAGCAGGGCTGCCAGCATGGGAAGTGCAAGTCGTCGCATGGTCTCGAAAGGGGAAATGAAGAACTTCGAGGATGGATTCTAACAGCCGGCCCCTCTACGAAAAGTATCAGGCTTGTAACAGGGTAGCGTCTGCGGCGCCGGGCCTCTAGAATGGCGGGCATTCAGCTTTTTCAGGAGACAAAATGGCAAAAAGCCATGTAGCGGCGCTGGTCCTGGCCTTGGCGGCCACCGGTGCGATGGCTCAGCAGCAGCCTGCCATGCAGTGGGAAACTGCGGCACTGGCCGGATCTTATAAAGAAAACATCAGTGAGGATGAAAAGATCGCCGGCCTGTCCAAGCTCTGGTCGGAAGTGCGATACAACTTCGTCGATACCGCCACCCTGGAAAAACTGGACTGGGACAAGCTGTACCTGGATACCCTGCCGCGCGTGCGTGCGACCCGCAGTACTGAGGACTATTACCGTGTGCTGATCGAGTTGGTGGCGAAGCTGAAAGACGGCCACACCCACGTCATGCCGCCAGGCGAATTGACGGACCGGATGGGCGGCCTGCCGCTGCTGGTGACCCGCCCGGTCGAAGGCCGCGTGATTGTGACCGAGGTCCTGGACCCTGGCTTGCGCGCCAAGGGCATCATGCCCGGCCTGGAAGTGGTGGCGGTGGATGGTGCCGAAGTGAAGACTTACGCTGCACGCGAAATCGCCCCGTATGTGAGTGCCTCCACACCGCAGGACGAAGCACTGCGCACGTTCGGCACCCAGTTCCTGCGCGGCGCTGTCGGCTCCTCGGCGCGCGTGACTTTCCGCGACGCCGCCGGCAAGCAGTTCGAGCAACAGGTTGCGCGCGTGAGCCGTGAGGCGCGCAAGGCAGCTACCGTCACCCCTCCCTCGTTTGAATTCAGCATGCTGCCGGGCGACGTGGCGTATGTTTCGCTGAATAGCTTCGACGACAACAGTGCGGCAGAAGCCTGGATGGCCGCTTTCGACGAAATCGCCAAGTCGTCGGCGCTGGTGATCGATTTGCGCAGCAATGGCGGCGGCAATTCGGATGTGGGCTACAAAATCCTGTCGACGCTGGACGACAAGGCTTTCCTGACCAGCCGCTGGGCGACGCGCGAGTACAAGCCGACCTGGCGCGCTTGGGACAAGGCGCAGCCGATGTATGCCGAAGCGCCGGATGCGGTGCAGCCGGACCCGAAACGTCAGTATAAGAAGCCTGTGCTGGTGCTGACCAGCGCGGCCACTTTCTCTGCGGCGGAGGATTTTGCCGTCGCGTTCGACGTCATGCAGCGCGGCACGCTGGTGGGTGAGGCCACCGGCGGCAGTACCGGCCAGCCACTGTTCATCAAGCTGCCTGGCGGCGGCAGTGCGCGCATCTGCACCAAGCAGGACACCTATCCGGATGGCCGCGCCTTCGTTGGCGTCGGAGTGCAACCGCAGCACCAGGTCAAGCAAACAGTGGAAGGCGTGCGGGCCGGCCGCGACGAAGTGCTGGAAGCAGCGCTGGCTTCACTGCAGCCGAAATAAAAAAAAACCGCCGGAGGTCCGGCGGCTTTTTTTTGCCAATCAACAGCTTAGAAGTGGTAAGCCACGCCAGCGCTGATGATGTGCGAATCGCTCATAGGACGCTGCCATTCAACGCGGGCAACAACTTCCTTGGTGATTGCGTAGCTTACGCCAACGCCGTACAGGGCCTTGTTTTTGTGCTCGTTCTCGCCTTCGAACTTGGTGCTGATGCGGTTGTAGCCCAGGCGGCCGTACACGGCAAACTTGTCAGCCACTGGGAAGGAGGCCAGGCCGGAGATGGACAGCTGGTTCACTTTCAGGTCGGAACCGCCCAGGTCCCATTTGCCCAGGTGACGTACGCCGGCTTCAACCGCGAAGGTCTCGTCGAACTGGTAACCGGCGAAGGCGCCGAAACCGGTCTTGTGGTTCAGGTCGTCAGACTTGCTGGAGGTAACGTCGCCACCAACGTAGTACGATGGTTCAGCTGCGGAAGCAGCGAAGGAGGTAACTGCCAGCAGGGCGGCAGCGGTGATTTGCTTGATCATATTAAGTTTCCTATTTCTAGTTAGGTTGCCTGTATCTTGACTCAAGGCAACATACTATTCTAGCAATGTTGTTTTAATGTTGCAAGTTCACTGTTTGTCCATACAGTATAATTGCGCCATGCCTGGTTTTATCCTCACCCGCGCCTGGCGCGACACCCGCGATGGCACGGAAATCGAGTTCTGGCTCGCGACCGACGATGGCCCCCGCAAAATATTGCTGACAGCACAAGCTTCGGTGGCCTTCGCCGAAGCTTCGCTGCGCGACACCATTGCCACCCTGGTGGCCGAAATGCCGGGTATTGACGTGCGTGAAGTGGAGCTCAGGACGTTCCAGCGCGAGCCGGTAGTCGGCATCTACGCCAGCCATTACAAGCAGCTGCTGGCGCTGGAGCGCAAGCTGGGCGAGCGCGGCATCCGCCTGTACGAGGCAGACATCAAGCCACCGGAACGCTACCTGATGGAGCGTTTCATCACCGCCGGCGTTGAATTCGAAGGCGGCAAGCTGCGCCCGGCGCCCGAGTACCGTCCGCGCCTGCGCATGGTGTCGCTGGATATCGAGACCAGCGCCTTCGGCGACCTGTATTCGATTGCACTGGAGGGCTGCGGCCAGCGCCAGGTCTACATGCTGGGCGAGCAGCCGGCCGTGGCGCCGGAGGTGGACTTCGACCTCGAATACTGCCCGACTCCGCGCCGCGTGATCGAAAAACTCAATGAATGGTTCCGCGTGCACGACCCGGACGCCATCATCGGCTGGAGCGTGGTGCAGTTCGACCTGCAAACGCTGCAAAAGAACGCCGAAAAATACAAGGTGCCGCTGCTGCTTGGCCGCGAAGGGCGTCCGGTCGAATGGCGCACCCACCAGGCGCGCGACGGCTATGTCTTCGCCACCATCCCGGGACGCATCGCCATCGACGGCATCGAGGCCCTGCGCGCCGCTTCGTGGACCTTCCCGTCCTTCAGCCTGGAGAGCGTGTCGCAAACCTTGCTGGGCGAGGGCAAGGAGATCGGCAGCGATTACGACAAGATGGCCGAGATCGAACGCCGCTTCCGCGAAGACAAGCCGGCCCTGGCCACCTACAACCTGAAAGACTGCGAGCTGGTCACACGCATCTTCGAGAAGACGCGCGTGATGGACTTCATCCTGGAGCGTTCCCACGTAACGGGGCTGGTGCCCGACCACATGGGCGGCTCGATTGCAGCCTTCAGCCACCAGTACCTGCCGCGCATGCATCGCGAAGGCTACGTGGCGCCGAACGTTGGCGAAATCCCTGCCGTGGCTTCACCGGGCGGCTTCGTGATGGATTCGCGTCCCGGCCTGTACGACTCGGTGGTGGTGCTGGACTTCAAGAGCCTTTACCCGTCGATCATCCGCTCCTTCCTGGTCGACCCGGTCGGCATGGTCGAAGGAGAAGCTGAGGCGGAGGCCGGCGGAGACCCCGTGCCAGGCATGCGCGGCGCCCAGTTCTCGCGCACGCATCACTGCCTGCCGGCGATTACCACCCAGCTCTGGCAAGGCCGTGACGCCGCCAAGCGTGAAAAGAATGACGCCCTGTCGACAGCACTCAAGCTGCTGATGAACTCCTTCGTCGGCGTGCTTGGTTCCACCGACTGCCGCTTCTACCACCCGCAGCTCATTTCTTCCGTCACGCTGCGCGGCCATGAGCTGCTCAAGCTAACCCGCGAGCTGGTGGAGAAGGAAGGCTATGAGGCGATTTACGGCGACACCGATTCCATCTTCATCTGGCTCAAGCGCCCGCATGAAACAGAAGAAGCGCTAACCATTGCCAGCGCGCTGGTCGCCAAAATTAACAAATGGTGGAAGGACCGCCTGCACAGGAAGTACAAGCTGGAGAGCTACCTGGAGATCGAGTTCGATACCTATTACCAGAAGTTCTTCATGCCGACCATTCGTGGTACCGACATGGGCAGCAAGAAGCGCTATGCAGGCCTGACCAGCGACGGTGACATCATTTACCGCGGCCTGGAAGTGGCGCGCAGCGACTGGACGCCGCTGGCGCAGCAATTCCAGCAAGGCTTGTTTGCCCGCATTTTCCGCGATGAGCCTTACCGGGATTTCGTGCGCGACTATGCACGCAAGACGCTCTCCGGCGAAAACGACGAACTGCTGGTGTACCGCAAGCGCTTGCGCCATCGCCTGGACGAATACCAGGTCAACGTGCCGCCGCAGGTGCGCGCAGCGCGCCTGGCCGATGATTTCAACAAGGCGCAGGGCCGACCGCTGCGCTACCAGAACGGTGGCCGTATCAGCTACGTCATCACCACCAGCGGCCCGGAGCCGCTGGAAGTGCAGCGCTCGCCGATCGACTACCAACACTATCTCGATAAGCAGCTGGCGCCGATCGCCGATGCCATCCTGCTGCCGCTGCACGACAGCTTCGCTGCGCTGACCACGGCGCAGCAGGCACTGTTTTAATTGCGTGGCAGCGACAGGCGCATGACCCATTTGGTGAAGAACAGCAGCAGGATGGTGCCGGCAAAGTCGCCCAGCGCCATCACGGCGAAGCTGTTCAGGAGGTGGCCGCGCCCTTCGTACAGCGCGAACCAAATATGGTGCAGCAAGGGGCTGGCCAGGGAGTAAGCGGCGGCGCACGCCAATACCTGCCAGCCGGCCAGGTTGGCCAGTGAACCTTGCAGGTCAAGCCAGCGCCTGGCCCCGCGATAGACCAGGTAAGGCGCGGCGCTGGCCAGGATGCCGCCGGCAAAGGCACGTACCGGATCGTTCGGGAAGAGGACGAGGAAGCAGTAAAGCCATGAAACCGCCAGCAGGCCGATTGCGCCCGCCTCGGCAAACAGCAGGGTGGCCAGCAGGCGCACACCTGCTGGCAGGTATATCCAGTTGATCCCTTCCGCGAATTCCAGGTGCTTGAACAGCAGCTCATTGATCAGCAGCGCAGCGCTAAACATGATCATCGTGACGAGCATCATGATGAAGTTCTGGCGAAGGCTTGTCATGCTAGTTGAATGTCGTGGACGAATTGTTAAATATTACAACAACAAAAGGTCCGCGTGATCTTACTTTCGGTCAGCGTGAGCCTTTGGTCCCATGAGCCAGTGCACACGTGGCCACGCCTGATACCAGCAAGGCCATCGCCGCGGTCTCGATAGCGGTCGGCCAGCGCGCTTCCCAGAGGAAGCCGTACAGCGCCGCAAACAGCGTCTCGAACACAATCATCTGTCCTGTCAATGTGAGCGGCAGCGCGCGGCTGGCATAGTTCCAGAAGCCGTTGCCGATGATGGAGCAGAGCAGGGCAACGCTGCTGACCACCGCTGCGAAATACATCCATTCCGAAGCGCCGTGCTGCGGGGCTTCAGCCATAAAAGCGGGTGCCGCCAGCAGCAGCGCTTCGGCGCCCGTAACCAGGCCTGTGAGCATGCTCCATTCATGTGGCGTAAGGGATTTGAGGCGCGCCAGCCAGCGGCTGTTGCCAACCGCGTAGGCCGTCCAGGAGGCGAGGGCGCCGCTGGCGTACAGCACACCCGTGAGCGAACCGGATTGAAGGTGCTGCCAGCTGATGCAAAACAGTCCGGCGGTGCTGAGGACAATGGACGGCAACAGGCTGTGCAGGGAAACCGCGCCCGCATCGCGGCTGCCTGCCAGGGTGATCATGACTGGCAGCAGGCCGATTACGATGGAAGCCATGGCAATGCCGCCGGTCTGCACTGCCTTGGCCAGGAAATAGTAGTAGATGATGTTGCCCGCAAAACTGAGCCAGGCCAGCGCCTTCCATTCGCGCCAGGTCAGCATGGCGAACAGGCGGCGCCACGAGCGCGAAACCAGGATCGCGGCGATCAGGCCATAAGCGATGTAGCGGCCCGCCGAGAGCTGGATCGGCGTGAAGCCGCGCGTCAGCTCAGGCGCGAGGAAGACCAGTCCCCAGAAAGCGCCGGCAATGATGCCGGCGATAATGCCAAGTGAAATATTCAACGTCCATCTCCCAAATAGGGACATGGTGGACGACGCGCGCGAAACGGTCTTGGCGCTTTCTACTGGATTTTTGTCGCAGGCTCTCGTCCCAGTCGACGATAGGCCGCTGGCGTAGTATCGAGCTGGATGCGCATGGCGCGCGTAAGGGCGCTCTGGTCGCCGAACCCAGTGACCAGCGCAATCTCCGCGATTGGCTGGGTGGTATTGCGCAATAGCTCACAGGCCCGGCTGAGGCGCCTTGACAAGAGCCAGGCGCGCGGGCTGGTCGCCAGCTCGTCCTGGAACAGGGCATGCAGGCGGCTGACGCTCATGCGCGCACACTGCGCCATTGATTCTGTCGTCCAGGGTAATGCAAGGTTTGTTTCGGCATGGGCCAGCAGGGCGGTCAGCCGCGATTGCAGGCGTGGCGGCTCCAGCATGAGCGTATCGAGCAGGAGCGGCACCCAGCCCTGGAGCAGAGATCCTGGCACGGCGCGCCCGGCGATGGAAAGGTGCATGAACTCGACCAGCTTGCGCGCCGCGGGGCTGATGTCGGCATACGGCCGGTCCGCCAAGTGCTCCCAGGCCGGGTGGTGGACGGCTGCCTGGTTGACGTCAACGATCAGGGAATGATTGTCGACGGCGCTGCGCTGCGCATGCCATGCCCCGGCCACTACCACGGCGCCCTTCAAGGGATTGAGCCGGTCGCCCTTGCCCTCGATGTCCAGCACCACCTCGCCCGATAGCGGCAGCACCAGTTGCGCGAACGCGTGCTGGTCCGCGGTCCACTGTTCGCCGTAGCTGCGGATGTCGATATCAACTGGGGACGGTTGGGTGATAGGCACTGCGACACCTGGGATGCTGGATTGATACGGCCAGTTTACTAAAGTTCACTAAAGAGTGGCCGAATTTCGTCCGGCTGGTTGAACAGGTTTTGTCTCCTTGATATAAGTCCTGACGTTCCGATGACAGGGAGCATTCTGATGAAGGCAATTGCAACTGCATCCGCAGCCATGCTGGTGTGCGCCGTTCCCGCTGTGGCCAGCGAGCCGGCGCCGCTCGCCTACGAATGTTTTCGGGCTGCGGGTCCGATCCGTATCGACGGAAAACTGGACGACCCGGCATGGCGCAAGGCGCCGTGGACCTCCGACTTCGTCGACATCGAAGGCGACAGCAAACCGCGCCCGAAGTTTCGCACGCGCGTGAAAATGCTGTGGGACGACCAGTATCTCTACATCGCCGCCGAACTCGAAGAGCCCGAAGTGAAGGCCACGCTGACCCAGCGCGATTCCGTCATCTTCAAGGACAACGATTTCGAGGTCTTCATCAAGCCGCTGCCGGACAGCAGGAGCTATTACGAATTCGAGATCAACGCCCTCAATACCGGCTGGGACCTGTTCCTGCCCAAGCCCTATAACGAAGACGGCCAGCCCGACAACAGCTGGGACATCGACGGCCTGAAGACCGCCATCTCCGTGCAGGGAAGCTTGAACCAGCCTGGCGACAAGGACCATGGCTGGACGGTGGAAATCGCCTATCCCCTGAGCGCTTTCGTCTCGCGCCAGGCCGTGCCGCATCCACGTCACGGTACCACCTGGCGTATCAACTTCAGCCGCGTGGAATGGACTGCCGGCCAGCCGAAGGAAGACAACTGGGTGTGGTCGCCGCAGGGCCTGATCGACATGCACGTGCCAAGCCGATGGGGCTACCTGCATTTTTCCGGCAATATTTCCACACTAAACAAATAGCGGCATGCGTCGCTGCAGGGCGAAAGCCACTGTCGCAAATCCGCCGCACTCTTGTTTACTAATCAAAACTAAACTTCATTCATTCTTTGAAAGTTTGTTGAAGTGCCATAGCCTCCTTTGTAAGAATTCTCCTGAGTGGACGCGATCCCACCGATGTGCAGACGGCGTCAACGTCGTTTAGTAAATCGATGATTCGAGGCTTGCTACCGCGATATAGAGCCCGTCACAGGGCATAACCAGGAGACACGCATGACGTTCAGGACTCAACTCGCTACACGGCAGCGCGGCTGCCGCGCTACGCCCATCGCCATGGCGGTGAGCGTCGCCCTGCTTTCCCTTGCAAGCGCCCAGGCGCAAACCGCGCCTGACCCAAAGGCTGACGCAAAGGCCGACCCGAACACGGTGGTCGTTACCGGTTACCGCTATGCGATCGAGAAAAGCCTCGATCAGAAGCGCGATGCCAACTCGATCGTTGAAGTGATCACGGCCGAAGACATCGGCAAATTCCCGGACAAGAATGTGGCTGACGCGCTGCAGCGCGTGCCGGGCGTGGTCGTGACGCGCAGCGGCGGCGAGGGCAAGAACGTCAGCGTGCGTGGCCTGTCGTCGGAACTGACCCTGACCCAGTTGAACGGCAACTACATCGCCACGGCTGAATCCAACGGCGATCCTTCGCGTTCGTTCAACTACACGCTGCTGCCATCGAACATGTTGTCCAGCGCAGAACTGTTCAAGACGCCGGAAGCGCGCATCGATGAAGGCGGCGTTGGCGGCACCGTGATCCTTCACACGCGCCGCCCGCTGGAAGTGAAGTCCGGCTCCGGATTCGTTTCGGCGGAAGGCACCTGGGCCGACACCACCAAGAAGACCGACGGCCAGTTCTCTGGCCAGTACGCCTGGCACGATGACGACAACCGCTTCGGCATCCTTGTCGGCTTGACCAGCCAGAAGCGCACTACCCGCACCATGGGCGCCAGCACCGAAAACTGGCAATGGTATGGCGACGATTATGACGCGCACCCGGCCACCGACGTGAATGGCAAGCCTTCCGACCTGAGTTCTTACTGGTGGGGACAGTCGGGCTTTTACGACCAGGGCGGCAAGTACTACACCAACTTCATGATGCCGACTTCGGTCAACCTGAGCGTGAAGAATGAGGAGCGCGAACGCAAGGGCGGCCAGATGACCCTGCAGTTCAAGCCGGTGCGCAACCTGACCCTGACCGCCAATTACTTCCGCTTCGACCTGAAACAGAACTCGCAGACCAACATCCTGAAGGTTCCGGAGTGGAACCTGGCGCGCTATAGCGGCGACGGCAATTGGCCGGGCGGCCGCTTGCTGGATGGCCTGACCTTCGACCGCAGCGGAACGCTGGTCACCGGCGCGCAGTACAGCGTCCATCCGGGCAAGGCTTACTACTGCAGCGAAGCGCAAGCTGCGGCGGCCGGCAAGCAGCCCGGCGGCTGGGGCCCGGACGATTGCACCATCCCGACGCCGCAAATCACCGGCAGCTACAACCACGAGAAGTCGCTGTCGCAGACTGCCGACTTTGAAGCCGAGTGGCGCGGCCAGTCGCTGGACGGAATCTTCAAGTTCGGCCGCACCTGGGCCAGCGGCGGTCCGCAAATGCAGATGACGATGCCGATCAAGCCTCGCGTGCAGAATGCCGACGGCAGCTGGACCCTTGGCAATTACGCCAGCTCGTGGAGCACGGTCGGCACGCCAAGCATGGTGTTCTCGCCGGAACTAATGGCCAACCTGGCCAAGGGCATCGGCGAAATCGACCTCGGCTCCACCTCGTCGTCGTGGACCAAAAACAGCACCCAGCAGAAGTACGCGCAGGCCGATATGACCTGGCATACGGATACCAGCTGGCTCGATTCGCTGCAATTCGGCGCCAAGTATCGTAATGGGGGCACGCACCGCGCAACCGGTAACAACTACTGGGTTTGCAAGGGCGCTGATCCGGCCGACTACGACAAGCGTTACCAGGCAGGCTGCGATCCGACTGCCAACAAGTTCCAGCCGCAGTTCCTGTACGGCGGCTCGCTGGGCAACCTGGCAGGCGGCATCAACGCCAGTTCCTTCCCGGCGATTAACTACCCGGCTTACATCTCGTTCCTGAACCAGAGCTATGGCCAGATGCAGACCCGTAACGAAGACAACTTCGTCTACAACGTCGATGAAAAGATCGCTTCGGCCTACCTGCAAGCAAACGTCAAGACCGAACGCCTGCGCGGAAACGTCGGCCTGCGCTTCGTTCGTACCAGGCAGCATGCCGATTCGACCGACCAGGTCGAAAGCTATAACGACTACTTCTTCAACGGCGCTAATGGCAGCCCCGCGCCTTGCCAGGCGGGCGGCTTGCCGGCGGCTGGCGCACCTGCCGGCTCCGGCTGCACCAGCGGCTTCACCAGGCTGCCCGACAGCATGGCGCGTGATTCCTCGTTCGTCGTCAGTTCGCTTGATCGTACTTACAACGACGTGCTGCCAAGTTTCAACCTCGCCTATGACCTGACCAAAGACCTGTTGCTGCGCGCGGCTGCGTCCAAAGTGATCTCGCGTCCAAGCTACAACGACATCGCGGCGCCGGGCGCCCTGCGGTACTACAGCCCGGAATACGTCAATGACCGTCGCCTGATCGGCGGCGGCGACCAGCAAGGCTGGTTCGGCGAAGGCAGCAACAAGCAGCTCGAGCCCTACAAGGCCAAGCAGTTCGACGTGGGATTGGAGTGGTACTTCCATCGCGGATCCGTGCTCGGCATCGACCTGTTCCGCAAGAACGTCAGCAACTTTGCGGTGCCGGTGGTGCGTGACGTGACCATGAACGTGGGTGGCCAGAGTGTGGTTGTACAGCGCTACTCGACCAGCGCCGGCGGCCGTGACGGCGTGTCGAAGGGTGTTGAGCTGTATGCACAGCATACGCTGGACATGGGACTCGGCTTCCAGTTCAACTACACCTACAACAAGACCAACCAGGCTGACATCACGATGTCGGATGGCACCAAGATCGGCGAATCCCCGCTGGTCGGCAGCGCGAAAAACCAGATGAACCTGACCGTGTTCTACGAAACGGACAAGTTCCTGGCGCGTGCTTCCTACAACCGCCGTGGCGAAGTCGTGGATGGTTTGATCAACGGCTTGAACGTGTATGAAGAGCCGTATTACCAGGTCGACCTGAACGTGGCCTACAACATCACCAAGGAGCTGAGCCTGACCGCTTCGGTGCTGAACCTGACCAAGGAGGAAACGCGCTCCCACCTGGGTAACGACACCAAGGATCGCTTCTACTCCAACGGTTATGCTGGCCGCATTGCCTACTTTGGCCTGAACTACAAGTTCTGATGCTTCCCTCCTTCCTCCCCATGCCTCGCGGCTGGGGAGGTTTTTTCCTGTTTTGGGTGCCGCTATGAACCAGCACAACCGAATCAGCAAGATCACAATCGTTGGTGGCGGCAGCGCCGGCTGGATGGCCGCGGCAGCACTGGCTACTTATCTTGGCAAAGGGGCTTCGGTGCGCCTGATCGAGTCCGAGGAAATCGGCATCGTCGGCGTGGGCGAAGCAAGCGTGCCGCATATCCGGCTGTTTAACGGACAAATGCTGGGCATCGATGAGGCCGAGTTCATCAAGCGCACGCAAGGCACGATCAAGCTTGGCATTGAATTCAGGGACTGGAGCCGGATCGGCGACAGTTATATCCATGGCTTTGGCACCATCGGCCGCTCGGTTGGGCCGCTGCCTTTCCACCAGTTCTGGCTGAAACTGTTCCAGTCCGGGCGGGCAGCGCCGATTGGCGAGTATTCGCCTCAGACAGTAATGGCGCCGCTTGGCAAGTTCGCGCCCGGCGACCGCAATGCGTCCCCTGGCTCGCCGCTGGCCGACATCGCATACGCTTACCATTTCGACGCCGGCCTGTACGCGCGTTTCCTGCGTGAGCTGGGCGAACAGCGCGGCGTTCAGCGCATTGAAGGGAAAATCGTTGGCGTAAATCAGCGTGCTGACGATGGCTTTATCGAATCGGTGGTGCTGGAAAGCGGCCAGGCAGTTGACGGCGAACTATTCATCGATTGTTCCGGCTTCCGCGGTTTGCTGATCGAGCAGGCCCTGAAAACCGGTTACGTGGACTGGACGCATTGGCTGCCTTGCGACCGTGCCATGGCCGTGCCTTGTGAAGGCGTGGCGCCGATTACGCCGTACACGCGCTCCACGGCGCGAACTGCGGGCTGGCAATGGCGAATCCCGCTGCAGCACCGCACCGGCAATGGCTATGTGTATTCGAGCCGTCATATCAGCGACGATGAAGCTGCCGCGACCTTGCTGGCGAACCTTGACGGCAAGGCACTGGCGGAGCCGCGCGCACTGCGCTTCACCACTGGCATGCGCAAGAAGTTCTGGAACAAGAATGTGGTGGCGCTGGGGCTGGCCAGTGGCTTCCTCGAACCGCTCGAATCCACCAGCATTTATCTCGCGCAATCGGGTATTACCCGCTTGCTGGGACTTTTCCCCAAGCGCGACTTCAA